>CABQMC010000024.1 GCA_902465115.1 uncultured Collinsella sp. | reverse complement strand
ATTGAGGTCGCCGGCCCCCATGCCCGTGCCCATGCTTATGCGGACGCCATCGATAAGTTGGTGAAAGTGCACAAGGAGTCCAAGGCCGATAAAGCTACTGCAACGCCCGCCGACCCCGTGCGCGTGCTCGTTGTTTCTGCCCGGGCACCCCAGCTGTTCGGTGAGCTCGCCTCTCGTCTGGCGGCTCGTCATATCGCTGCCGAGACAGTTGAGTTCACGGCGTTTTCCCAATCCATTGCGGGCAGGCAGCTTGCGGCGCTTGCCGGCCTGATCGAGCGCATGAAGGCCGCCGATGAGGGTGCGGCGTCAAAGACCGAGTGGTGGCCCGCGCCGGAGCTTACCGACTGGATCTACAGTCCGCTTTCGGGCGCTGATGCCGTCAATGCCCGTACCTTCGATAAGAATATGCGTCTTTCGCGCAGCAAGACTACCGCGGGCGTTAAGAGCCTGCTGCAGAGCGTTCAGGGCCAGGTGAGGGGCGCGCGCAAGGCGGCGAGCGACGAGAACTGGTTTAAGAACGTACCGTGCGTGGTCTCGGACGTGTTCCAGGCGCTGTGGCGTGACAAGCCCGTGACGGCGCTCAAGGCCATGCTTGCCGTTGCCGAGGCGTTGCCCGATCGCTCGCTGGGCAGCTTGGATGGCCAAGCCCGTCGCCAGGCGGAGGTGGCCCTGCTGCGCCACGCCATCGACATCCTTATGAATGGCGCCCGCGCGCTCGACGTGTCGCAGGCCGCAACCGTGCCCGTGCTCGATGGCATTCGCACCAAGGTGGACAAGCGTAGCGCCGCCTACGATTACGAGACCCACGAGGTTGACCGTGCGCCACGTGCCCAGGCTCGCTTTGCTTCGCTTGCCGATGCGGCGGCTCTGCGCCCCGGCAGCTACGATGCCGTGCTGTTTGCCGATGTCGATCTGGACAGCTATCCGCTCTCACACGAGGAGGGGCCGCTGGCCACGCTGGCGGCGAGCCTTGGTCGCGAGGGCGTGACGCTTGAGCCCGCGGCCTTGCTGCGCGTGCGCTTTGGTCATGCTATGCAGGCGGCACGCGGCCCGGTTGCGCTTGCGCGCGTGACGCACGATCGCCAGGCGCGCGAGTGCTATCCGGCTGCCGTGTGGACCGAGTTGCGGGCGCATGCCGAGGCCGCTGAAGCTGCTAAGGCCGCAGACGCCGACAAGGCAGCTGACGACGCTAAGGTCGCTGACGCCGACAAGGCCACTGACGATGCTAAGGCCACTGGCGCCGACAAGGCGAAGTGCGTGGGTGAGGGCGATATCGTAAGGGACTTCGATCCCGCGGCAGGCGAAGGTCTCAAGCGCGAGCGCGTGACCTGTGAAGCCCCTCAGCATCTGAGTGCCGAGGCCGTGCCGTATTTGGTCTTGCGCCGTCGCGATGGCGAGGGCGAGGACGCGCCGCTCGTGCCACGCCTGACGTCCGCCTCGCAGATCGAGGCTTATTCCACCTGCCCGCTGTGCTGGTTCGTGTCGTATCGCGTCAAGCCCCAGTCCATCGACGCGGGTTTTGGCAACATGGAGAAGGGCAACTTCGTCCACGACGTGCTGGAACACCTGCACGCCCGTCTGCCCCAAGAGGGCATGGAGCGCGTGACGCCCGAGAACCTGCCGCGTGCACAGAAGCTGCTGCACGAGGTCTTTGACGAGACCTTGGCCGAGCATGCGGGCAAGCGCGGTACCGAGGGCCCGCTGGTGCCGCTCTCCCCGGTGGAGGAGCGTCAGGTGGCCGAGATTCTGCCGCAGCTGGAAGGCGTGCTCGCCTACGAGTCTGAGGCGCTCGCGCCCTTCGCGCCGCGCTATCTGGAGTTTGCGTTCAACGAGCTTCAGGTCGAGTATGCCGGTTGGCCACTCGGCGGGCGCATCGACCGCGTTGACGTGGATGCCGAGAATCGCGCCGTGGTAATCGACTACAAGCATCGTTCGGGTGTCGAGGAGTTTAAGCTCGCCGACCCCACGGTGCGCGACGAGGAGTCGGGCGAGGCTCCCATCGACGACCCACGCTGGTTGCCGCCCCATACCCAGACACTCATCTACGCGCAGGCCATGCGTCGGGCGCTGGGCCTAGATACCCGTGCTGCGCTCTATTTTTCGACCAAGGGCGGCAAGCCCGCGCTGCGCGGCGCGGCGAGTGCCGAGTTGCTCGAGGAAGAGCGCGGCGACGGTCGCATTCCGGGCCTTAAGAAGGGCTTTCCGGGCGAGGGCGGCAACATGGACTTCGACGCGCTGCTCGACCGCGTAGAGGCCGGCATTGCCGAGCGCCTGCGCGAGCTCGAGGCGGGCGACGTCGCCGCTGTTGATCCGGCATCGGCGCAGGCCGCGCATGCGCGCTGCTCGTATAACCACGAAGGAACGTTTGTAAGGAGGGACGTGTAGACCATGGATCTTTCGACTTTGATGCCGCAACAGCTGCAAGTCGTCAAAACGCTCGACCGCCCGCTGTTTGTCTCGGCGGGCGCCGGTTCGGGCAAGACCTTTACCCTCACGCGCCGCATCGTCTATGCGCTCTCGCCCGAATCCGGTCCGTTTGTCGAACATCTGGATCAGGTGCTCGCCATTACCTTTACCAAAGACGCCGCGGCCGAGATTCGCGACCGTGTGCGCCGTGCGCTTATCGAAGAGGGTATGGACGAAGAGGCCCTGACGGTCGACGACGCTTGGATCTCGACCATTCACGGCATGTGCTCGCGCATCCTGCGCGCGCACGCGTTGGAGTTGGGCATCGATCCCGAGTTCACGGTGCTTACCGATACCGATGAGCTTATGGATCAGGCTGTCGAGCATGTGCTGGGTCGCGCGACGGCGCCCGATGCCGCTCCCGAGCTCGCGGCTTCGCTCAAAGCACTCTATGCCTGGTATCCCATGGCGGGTGAGGGCGGTCCCTTTGGCAGTGGTACCACCATCAAAGGTCTGGTGCGCAACCTGTTGGAGCTATCGAGCCAGCTGCCGGGCGGCATGGACGACGTGTGCGTGGTTCGTGGCTGTGCCGATACCTCGGCCCTGCAGACGCCTATCGTGCGGCGCTCGGCGCGAGCAAGGCCACGACCGAAAAGGCGCAGGTGGCGCTCGAGGCCATCGACGCGTTCGAGGCGAGCGGCAAGGCCATGGCGGATGTGGCGCGGCTTATGATGGCGTGCAGCATGCCTCGGGCGAGCAAGATGTTCCCAAAGGAGAATGTCGAGCTTCTCAAAGCAGAGGCTGCCGATACGTTCGTCAATATTGTGCTGGCTTGCGGTGACCCGGCACTTGATGCGCTGACGGGGCTTGCCCGTGCCGTAGAGACGGAGTACCGTGCGCTCAAGGCTGACCAGTCCGCACTCGACAATAACGATCTGTTGCGCATGGCGTACGAGGCGCTGCGCGATTATCCCGCCATCCGAGCCGCCTACGAGGGCCGCTTTAAGATGGTCATGATTGACGAGTTCCAAGATACCGACCAGATGCAGGTCGATCTGATTCGCTATCTGACGGGCGCGGGGGAGCGCGCGCTGTGCACCGTGGGCGATGCGCAGCAGTCGATCTACCGCTTCCGAGGCGCCGAGGTTGAGGTGTTTCGTCGCCAGGAGCGCAAGGTGGGTTCGACGACGGCGTCCGAGACGGTCGCCACGTCCGATGCCCCCGCCGGCGAGCTCGTCAAACTCGTGCGCAACTTCCGCAGCCACGATGAGGTGCTGCGCTATGTGGCGCGCGTCTTTGACGGCGACACCGGTGGTTTGATGCAGGGGTTCTTGGATCTTGAACCGAGCGACAAACGCAAGGACAAGCTCAAGGCAAAGGCTTCGCGCCGCCAGGCGCTGTTCGTTGCCGGTGGCAGCACGCAGGAGCGAACGCAGGCGAAAGCTCGTGCGATTGCGGAGCGGTTCCAAACGCTCGTCAAAGCGGGGCAGCCCCAGGGCAGCATGGTCCTGCTGCTGGGCCGCATGACCAACGCCGATGTCTATGCGCAGGCCTTCCGCGACCAGGGGCTCGACTGCGTGATCGCGGGCGGCTCAGTCTTTGCCCAGGCAGCCGAGGTGCAGACGGTGCGTGCCCTGGTCTGCGCGCTCGCCAATCCGGCCGATACGGCACAGGGTCTTATGCCGTTGCTGGCCTCGCCGATGTTTGCACTCGGCGCCCAGGAGTTCCTGGCGCTGGCGACCAAACTCGACGAGCAGACGGGCGAGACGTCGCGTCGCAACATCGATGCGGGCATCATGAGCGATTCCGATGTGCCGGGCTTGCAGGGCTTGCCGCTCGTAACGCGCGCCCGCGAGGTGCTGCGCTACGCGCTTCGTCGCGTGGGACGCGATTCGTTCGCCGCCATCGCGCGCGACGTGGTCAATGCCTCCGGCTGGTTCGTGCGTCTGGCGCAGCGCGGCCCCGAGGGCAAGGCCATTGCCGCCAACGTGCTCAAGGCGCTCGACGCCGTGGCCGAGGCAGAGACCGAGCTCGGCAATTCTCCGCGCTCCATTGCGCTCGCCTTCGACCGCTTCTTGGCGGGCAAGGAGGCTCCGGGCGCGCTCAACGAGGAGGGTGACGGCGCGGTACGCATCATGACCGTGCATGCGTCCAAGGGCTTGGAATATCCGGTCGTGGCGGTTGCCGAGTGTTTTGGCGTGCGCAAATCGTCCGGTGCGGCACAGATGGGCCGCGTCGACGGCGGGGCGCAAGTCGTGGCGCTGCCGGCGCGCTTCGATGGCGTTAAGCTTGCCGATGGGACCTTCGTGAAGGGCGATGACGTCAAAAAGCAGTTTGAGCATGCGTTTAAGGGCAGGGGCACGTCGCTGTGGTTGCCGCCAGAGCTCATGGAAGACGTATGCGCGACGGGCTCTCCCGCCGAGGCATTTGCCCGCCTGCGTAACGACGACCTGCAGCTTTCGCTCGAGGAGCGGGCTCGTCTGCTCTATGTCGCCATGACGCGAGCGCGCGAGCTGGTCATTCTGGCGATGGATGCCGGCGTGAGCCGCGGCAAGGTGACGGCGCCGACCTTCGATGTCGAGACCGATCTGACCTACGACGTGCTGCGCCGCATCCTGCCGACCGGCAGCCTGGACATGCCGCAGCTCGATAGTGACCGTTTGGTGTTCGACAACTCCAAGCCGGGCGATTACGAGCTCATCTCGCTGGCGGACTTTACGTTTGGTGAGCAGGCGTTTGAGGCTAACGCTTCGCTGGATGCCGAGGGCAGGCTTGTTCGCGGCGATGTCGATACAGATACTGCCGACGATTCGGCCAGTACAATCGTTCCCGGTCCTGCCGACCCCAAGCCCGATTCGTTTGAGCTTGTGTATCCCCAGGCAGTGGGCGTGCGCATGGGCATCTGTCCGTATCCGATGCGTGATTCGTATAGCTACTCGTCAATCGCCGCGGCGCTCCATGCCGAGGCGGAAGATCGTTCCGCCGAGGCGCGTGTTCCCATGGACGAGGCAGGCGATGATGCAGAGTCGGATGGCTCGGAGATGACGGATGCAGACGTGGCCGCCGTTGAGCCCGCCGGCAACCCCATGGCGCTGGGCTCGGCGTTCCATGCCGCCTGCCAGTGGCTGATCGAGATGGGTGCCGATGCGCTGCCCGCTGAGCGTGCCGATGCGCTGGCGCGCCTGTGGTGCCTGACGCCGGAGCAGTGTGAACGCTTCGACGTTGCCCTGGACCGCTGGCTCAAGTCGGCTGTTCGTGCCGACCTGCTCGCGTGGCCGTGCGTTCGCGCCGAGGTGCCGTTCTTTTCACTGGGTTGCGAGGACGAGGACATCGCTCGCTACGGTGCTTACGCCGAGGGCGCCATCGACGCTTTGGCGACGAACCCGGCGGATTCGTCATGCGCGCTGGTCATCGACTACAAGACGGGCGGCACGCCGGATGAGACGCCGGACCAGCTGCTCGAGAAGCACGCCCTGCAGGCGCGCGTCTATTCGGATGTTCTGCATAAGGCGGGCTTTAAGACGGTGACCGTCAAGTTCGTCCGCGTGGAGCAGCCGGATCCAACCATCTTCGTCGAACCCGCCGAGCCCCAAGTAGTCACCTACAACCTCTAACCCTCAGATAACTTGCGGTGAAATAGTTCCTGTATTGCGGCCCAGATGGCCCAAGCGGGAACTATTTCACCGCAACTGCAAGAGGAGCCGTGTGGGTTTGGGCTAGGTTCGGGTGCCGTCCGCGCCGTGCGGTAGAATCGTAACCCTAAGATCACGAACCCGCATCGGAGCTCATCACATGGCATTCGTCCATCTGCACAATCACACTGTTTTCTCCATGCTCGACGGCGCAACCCGTATCCAGGATATGGTCAACCGTGCCGTTGAGCTGGGCATGCCCGCCGTGGCCATTACCGACCACGGCTACATGTATGGCGTGCCCGACCTGGCGCTGGCCTGCGACGCCGTCAACCACAATACGCCCGAGTACAAAACCTGGAGTCACGACAAGGCCTTCTTGGAAAAGGATCGCCGCGACGAGTTGGTGGAGCCCGATCCCGAGGCAAACCCGCGCGAGCATGCCCAGTATGTGAAAGACATGGCCATGTGGGACGAGAAGGGCAACATCGACGAGCTCAAGCCGCCCCTGGTCATCAAGCCCATCTTTGGCTGCGAGGTTTACTTTACGCCGGACGAGACACTCGCCCGCGACCATAAGCCCGAGCTTTACCACATGATCCTTCTGGCCAAGGACCAGGAGGGCTACGTCAACCTGATGCAGACAGTTTCCGAGGCCGCCGTGCAGGGCTTTTACTACAAGCCGCGCGTGACGCTCGACAACCTGCGCCGCCACGCCAAGGGCATGATCTGCACCAGCGCCTGCATCGCGGGCATCATCCCCAAGTACATCGACCGCGGTGACATGGAGGGCGCCATCAAGTGGGCCGAGACCTTCCGCGATACCTTCGACCCCGGCGACTTTTATATCGAGATCCAGGAACACGGCATTACCACCGATAACGGCCTGACCGACGAGCAGATGGACCGCACGCTCATCGATATCGCCAAGCAGGTGGGCGTCAAGGTCATCGCCACCAACGACTTCCACTACCTGCGCCGCGAGGACGCGCCCGTACAGGACGTCATCATGTGCATCGGCATGAACGCCAAGGTCGACGACCCCAACCGCATGCGCATGACCGGCTCGGAGTTTTACATGAAGACCGAGGAGGAGATGCGGGCGATGTTCCCGTATTGCCCCGAGGCCTGCGACAACACGCTCGAGATCGCCGACAAGTGCTACGTTGAGCTGGACTGGGACTCCATCATCCTGCCGCGCTTCCCGTTGCTCGATCCCGGCGAGACGCACGAGAGCCAGTTCCGCCGCGAGTGCGAGAAGGGCCTGCGCCAACACTACGGTGACGACTGGGCCACGCGCGAGATCTGTGGCGTCAACATCAAAGAGCGCTTTGAGTACGAATACAAGGTCATCTGCGACAAGGGCTTTGCCGCCTACTTTTTGATCGTCGCCGAGTACGTGCAATGGGCCAAGGACAACGGCATCGGCGTCGGTCCCGGCCGTGGCTCGGCCGCCGGCGCTATCGTCGCCTACGCCATGAACATCACCGCGTTCGACCCGCTCGAGAACGGCCTGATGTTCGAGAGGTTCCTGTCCCCGCAGCGTACCGAGATGCCCGATATCGATATGGACTTCGACGATGAGCGGCGCCTCGAGGTCGTGGAGCACGTTCGCCAGCTCTACGGCCCCGAGAAGGTCACCCACGTCATCACCTACTCGACCATTAAGGCCAAGCAGGCCATCAACGACGCCGCGCGCGTGCTGGACTATCCGGTCTACATGGGCCAGCGCCTGTCCAAGATGGTCTCGAGCGACCCCAAGGTCAAGCTCAAGCAGGTGCTCGAAAAGCAACCCGGCAAAGAGGATTTGTTTAACCCCGACTTTGCCGAGGCCTATAAAAAGGATGACGACGCCCGCCGCATCATCGACACGGCGCTCTCGATCGAGGGCCTCACCCGTGGCGAGGGTGTGCACGCGTGCGCCGTTCTGATCTGCCGCGATCCCGTCAACGAGCATGTGCCCACCAAGCTCGATACCAAGGGCGGCGTCGAGATTACCCAGTACGAGGGCCATACCGTTGCCGACATGGGCCTGCTGAAGATGGACTTCCTGGGCCTGCGCACGCTGACGGTTATCTCTAAGGCCAAGGCCAACATCAAAAAGAACTTCGGCATCGACATCAAAGAGGAAGAGATCCCCTTTGACGATCCCGAGATCTTTAAGCTCATGGGCTCCGGCCACACCGCCGGCGTCTTCCAGGTCGAGTCCGCCGGCATGACGGCCACGATCAAGAACATGAAGCCCACCGAGTACAAGCACGTCGTGGCATTGATCGCTCTGTACCGCCCGGGCCCGTTGGGCGCCGGCATGGTCTCGTCCTACATCAACCGTATGAACGGCAAGGAGCCGGCCGTCTCCTACGATGACCGTCTGGACGACATCCTGGGCGAAACCTACGGCACCATGGTCTACCAGGAGCAGGTTATGCTCATCTCCGTCGAGATGTGCGGCTTCTCCAAGGGCGAATCGGACTCGCGTATCCGTAAGCCCGTGGCTAAGAAAAAGATCAAGCTGCTCACGTCGACGGTGCTCCACTGGGAGGATGGCTCGGACGAGACCACCTACGACCACTGGATGAACGGCGCCATCAAGAACAACTACACGCGCGAGGTCGCCCAGAAGATTTGGGACGATGTTCTTGAGTTCGCGTCCTACGCCTTTAACAAGTCGCACTCCGCCGGCTACGCCATCCTGGTTATGCAGACGGCGTGGCTCAAGGCGCACTATCCGCACGAGTACATGGCGGCCGTTCTGACGTCCTATACGGGCAAGACCGACAAGATCGTGCACTACGTCTCGGCGTGCCGCCACGACGGCATCCCCGTGCTGTCGCCAGATGTCAACGAGTCCGGTACCGAGTTCACTGCTACCAAGGAAGGCGTGCGCTTTGGTCTGGCCGGCATCCGCGGCGTGGGCACCGGCGTGGCGCAGGCGATTATCGCCGAGCGCGAGGCGGGCGGTCCGTTTAAGACGCTGCACGACTTTGTCGAGCGCGTGGACTCGAGCCAGGCCAACCGCCGCGTGATCGAATCGCTCATCAAGGCAGGCGCCTTTGACTCCACGGGGTATCCGCGTCGCCAGATGATGCACTTTGTGGACAAGAACAACCCCGAGAACATCATCGATGCAGCGGTAAAGCGCCAGAAAGATCGCGCGAGCGGCCAGACGTCGTTCTTCGACATGTTCGGCGACGTTGAGGGCTCGGGCTTTGAGGTGAGCGTGCCCGATCCGGATGGCCAGGAGTGGGACCGTCACCTTAAGCTGAGCCAGGAGAAGGAGGTTCTGGGCATCTATGTCTCGGACCACCCGCTGCGCCCGTTTGAGTATGCGCTAGCCAAGGCGCGCGACTTCTCGTTCTCGCAGATCGATACCGGCTACGAGGTGCAAAACCCCACGGGCGGTACCATCAACCAGGAGATTCCCGAGGGCAAGGCGCTGTGGTGGGCCGGCATGGTCTCGAGCGTGTCCAAGCGCGTGACCAAAAACGGCGATCCCATGGGCATCGTGCAGCTCGAGGACATGGAAGGCGAGGCCACGGTCGTGGTGTTCCCCAAGACCTATAAAGAGGCTGAGGGGTACCTGTACGGCGAGGTCGATCCCGAGACCGGCGCGCAGCTGTCCGATGCGTTTGTGCGCATTAAGGGCAAGCTCGAGCGCTCGGACCGCGGCGACCAGATCATCGCGCAGGAGATCGTGCCGCTGGAGCTTAGCGAGGAGAACAACAAGCCCAAGGTGTTTGAGGTCATGGTGCCCAACAGCCGCTTTAGTCAGGGCAATATGGCGCGTCTTGCCACGGTGCTTACCGCCAACCCGGGCGGCGACCGCGTGGAGATCTTTATCGAGCAGGTGGACGGGCGCGTGCTTCGTGCCGAGGTGCCGGCCAAGGTCAACGCACGCTCGATTCCGCTGTTGGCAGAGGCAAAGGCCATCGTCGGCAACCAAGGCCGCGTGACGGTTATCTAAAATGATTTTTTAATCCCCGTCCCAGAAAAATCATCCGGTGGGTGGATTGGAGGAAGTGATGGCACAGGGGACGTTTGCGCGGGCGCTCCGGAAAGAGGCGGCGCTCAGCAGTACCTTTATGAAGGGGCGCTCGCTCATGCTCAACGGCGCCGTGCTGTCGTTTGAGGACTCCGGCTCGCGCTTCTCCAAAAACGTGAACATCGAGGGTTCGGTGCGCGGCTCGCGCGGCGACCTGTACAAGACGCACGTGGCGCTCGACATGGACGAGCACGAGGTTATCGACTACGACTGCGATTGCCCCGCCGCCTTCCGCTATTCCGGCATGTGCAAGCACGCCATCGCCACGGCGCTGGCGTATCTGGATGCCAGTGGCGCCGAGCCTGTCGAGGGCCTGCGGACGCCGGTCCGCACGTTTACGGCACCGCCCGCACAATCCAAACAGTCCGCACGCCCCGCGCCTAGCGCATCTTCGGTCAACCCCAACTTTCCCTTCCCGGCGCCCGTCCCCACGAGCCCGAGCCTTGTAGCGGCGCTTTCCGATCTTTCGGACGCGCGCATGGACGAGCTCGCGGCCATGCGCCGCAAACTCGCCGGTGCCGTTGATCCCGACGCCCCCAAAGCGGCGTTGGAGCCCTCGTTGGTGCCGTACTACAATCCGCTGTTTGCCGATCGCTTTAACTGGGCGCTCGAGTTTCGCATTCGCTGCGGTTCGGTGTCCTACGTGGTTAAGGATATCGACGGCATGGCCGATGCCTATGTGCGCGGCGGTACGTTCTCCTATGGCAAGAAGCTTACGTTTGCCCATGTGCCCGAGGCTTTCGATGACGTGTCGACAAAGCTGCTCAACCTTGTCGTGACGACAGTTGCCTATCTCGATGACATCACAAGCTCGCGTTCGGCGTCGTACGACTTTGCCCGCAGTGGTTTTGTCGCCGAGCGTCAGTTGCCGCTGTCCGAGCATAGCATCGTATATGTGCTGGACCTGTTGCGCGGTCAGACCATCTCTTTTGAGCCCGCCTGGTCGCGGGGGACGACGACGCATCGCACCTATGACGTGGCAGTTGAGATGCCTCCGGAAGGGGAGGACGAGGCGCTGTCTAAGCGCCCACCGCTCCTTGCCGCCAAAATCGCGCCGGCGGCTGGTGGCAGCTACGATCTACGCCTGCCGGCCGATGCATACTGCTTTGCTTCGGGCGACGTTGCCTATCTGGTCGACACCCGCCGTGCGCGCCGCGCCGATGTAGCGTTTGCCCAGCATGCGGCGCCGTTCCTATCGCGCTTACTGCCCTGTCGCACGCCAGTCCATATCGCTGTCGACCAGGTGGGGGAGTTCTGTCGTATGGCGCTGCCCATTTTGCGCGACTACACCGACCTTACCGCGCCCGCCGCGCTCGATACCGTGGCGCCCGAGCCAAGCTTTGCTATGGCGATCGGCGTCGACGATGGGCTTGTGACCTGCAAAATTACGGTTACCTACGGCGACTGGTCGGCAGATCTCTTTAGTCTGGGCGCTCCGGGCAGTCTCTTCGAAGAGCAACGCCCCGGCGTGCCGCCCCGCGACGAGGTGGCAGAGTTTCGTGTTATGGACACGGCGGCCCTGTACTTCGATTTCTACGAGGGCGGTCTGGCGTTTGAGGAGCGCGATGACGCCCGCCTGTTCTGCCTGCTGACCGAGGGCCTGTCCGCCCTGTCCGAGCTGGGTGAGGTCATGCTCAGCGACCGTCTGCGCCAGATTTCGGTGCGCCCCGCGCCCAAGCTCTCGGTTCGTGCGACCGTCAAGAGCAATCTGCTCGACGTCGAACTGGGCGCGAGCGGCCTTTCGGCCGCGGACCTTGCTGTCTATCTCGATTCGTACAAGCGCCATCAAACGTTTGCGCGCCTTACGTCCGGCGACATCATTCGCCTGGACGAGGGGGCGCGCGCCGCGTTTGGCCTTGCCGAGGATCTGGGGGTCGATGCCGTCGACCTGCTCGACGGCGTGTTGCTTCCCGCGTCGAGCACCCTTTTTGTCGATAGCATGCTCGCGCGCACGCCCGCGCTCGAGGCCGATCGCGACGCGGCGTTTCGCCGCACTGTCGAGCGCCTGGACACACTCGGCAAGATGGACTTTACGGTGCCGGCATCGCTCAAGGCAACGATGCGCGGCTACCAGGTCGACGGATACCAGTGGCTCGGCTCGCTCGAACACCTGGGCCTTGGCGGCATCTTGGCCGACGACATGGGCCTGGGCAAAACGCTGCAGATGATCGCACATATCCTTGCGCGCGTGGAGGCGGGGGACACTAAACCCACGCTCGTGGTATGCCCGGCCTCACTCGTGTACAACTGGACTGCCGAGCTGGAGCGCTTTGCGCCCTCGCTGGATGTGTGCGCCATCGTGGGCGCCAAGGCGCAGCGTCGCGTGCAGATCGCCGGCGTGGCCGAGCATAACGTGGTCGTGACGTCGTATGACCTTATGCGGCGCGATATCGACGAGTACGTCGAACAGGACTTTGCCCGCGTGGTGCTCGATGAGGCCCAGTACATTA
>CABQMC010000023.1 GCA_902465115.1 uncultured Collinsella sp. | reverse complement strand
TCGACGTTCACGGCACCTCCTGCCACGGCTCCGCTCCCGACCGCGGCGACAACGCCATCTACAAGATGGCCGACATCATCGCCGACGTCCGCGCCCTCAACAACAACGGCTGCGACGAGTCGACCGACATCAAGGGCCTCGTCAAGATGCTCGACCCCAAGTACAACCCCGAGCACTTCGAGGATGCCCGCTTCCTGGGCCGCGGCACCTGCACCGTCAGCCAGATCTTCTACACCAGCCCCAGCCGTTGCGCCGTGGCTGATTCCTGCGCCATCTCCATCGACCGTCGCATGACCGCCGGTGAGACCTGGGAGTCCTGCCTGGACGAGATCCGCAACCTGCCGGCTGCCAAGAAGTACGGCGACGACGTGAAGGTCTCCATGTACATGTACGACCGTCCGTCCTGGACCGGCGAGGTCTACGAGACCGAGGCTTACTTCCCCACGTGGATCAACAAGGAGACCGCTCCGCACGTCAAGGCCCTCGTCGACGCCCACAAGGCCATGTTTGGTGACGAGCGCATCGGCTGCGAGCCCAGCATGGACAAGCGCACCGGTCGCCCGCTGTGCGACAAGTGGACCTTCTCCACGAACTGCGTTTCCATCCAGGGCCGCTACGGCATCCCCTGCGTGGGCTTTGGCCCGGGTGCCGAGTCTCAGGCTCACGCTCCCAACGAGGTCACCTACAAGGACGACCTGGTCACCGCTGCCGCCATGTACGTGGCTGCCCTGAACCTCTACGATCCGAGCCAGGCCGATGGCGACGCCACCGTGTTCCGCGCCGGTCTGACCAACAACAAGATCGATTAGTCCCATTCCTCGATTTTGTTGAGCCGGGGGCCGCTCGTGTCCCCGGCACCCCCTGTTGACTTGGGGCCCGCGGTCGTTATCTCCCATGCTTCCTCAACGGTGGCGGGTCCTCGTCATGGTGCTCTGCATGTCCTAGCCACACGCGCATGCCGGAGCACATCTACTCACTGCGATCGTTTCATCTTTTGAAAGGACATTTCCATGGACGCTAAGTTTACCGAGCTCGTCGAGCAGCTGAACGGCCTCGATTTTAAGGGTATGTACGGCAGCGACTTCCTGCACACCTGGGACAAGACCACCGATGAGCTCAAGGCTCTCTACATCGTCGCCGACGCCCTGCGCGAGCTGCGCGAGAACAACGTTTCGTCCAAGATCTTCGACTCGGGCCTGGCCGTCTCCCTGTTCCGCGACAACTCCACCCGTACGCGCTTCTCCTTCTCTAAGGCCGCCAACTTGCTCGGCCTTGAGCTGCAGGACCTGGACGAGAAGAAGTCCCAGATCGCCCACGGCGAGACCGTCCGCGAGACCGCTACCATGATCTCCTTCATGGCCGACGTCATCGGCATCCGCGACGACATGTACATCGGCAAGGGCGACGCCTACATGGCCGAGGTCTCCGAGTCCGTGCAGCAGGCCTACGAGGACGGCGTTCTGGATCACCGTCCCACGCTCATCTCCCTGCAGTCCGATTCCGACCACCCCACGCAGTCCTCTGCCGACATGCTCTACCTCATCAACGAGTTTGGCGGCCTCGAGAACCTCAAGGGCAAGAAGGTTGCCGTCACCTGGGCCTATTCGCCCTCTTACGGCAAGCCGCTGTCCTGCCCGCAGTCGCTGATCAGCCTGCTGCCCCGCTTTGGCATGGACGTCACCCTGGCTCACCCCGAGGGCTACGACCTCATGCCCGAGGTCGTCGAGCGCGCCAAGGGCTATGCCGCCGAGTCCGGCACCACCTTTAAGCAGGTCAACACCATGGCCGAGGCCTTTGAGGGCGCCGACATCGTGATCCCCAAGAGCTGGGCTCCGTTTGCCGCCATGGAGAAGCGTACCAACCTGTACGCCGAGGGCGACGACGCCGGCATCGCAGCGCTCGAGAAGGAGCTGCTCGCTCAGAACGCTACCCATCAGGACTGGTGCTCCACGACTGAGCTCATGGAGAAGACTGCCAACGGCCAGGACACCATCTTTATGCACCCGCTGCCCGCCGACATCTCCGGTGTCTCCTGCGAGCACGGCGAGGTCAACGCCGACGTCTTCGACATGCACCGCGTGGGCATGTACAAGGAGGCCAGCTACAAGCCGTACGCCATCGCAGCCATGATGTTCCTGCAGAAGGTTGCCGATCCCGCCGCTACCCTCAAGGCCCTCGACGAGCGCAACACCGCCCGTTGGCTCCAGGCCTAAAGCCGGGTTGAGGTAAGCCATGTAAAGGGGGCGCTCTGCCAACCGGCGGGGTGCCCCTTTTTGCATCGCGGGCGTGCGGGATAAGCGCTTTCGATGTAGATGCCCGCGGCGCGAGTTATGGGTACGATGGTTTCAGGGGAGGTATCACCATGAAACTTGGATGCGTCATTATGGCTTCGGGCGAGGGCAAGCGGTTTGGCTCTAACAAGATGCTCGCCGATATCTATGGCGAGCCGCTGATTGCCCGGACCATCGATTCGGTTCCCCGGGGCTTTGACGTCGTGGTTTCGACGCGTTGGCCCGAGGTCGCTCAGATTTGCGAGGACAAGCATTGCCCGTGTGTGCTGCACGGTGGCGAGCTGCGCAGCGAAAGCGTCCGTGCGGGCCTTTCATGGGGAGTCGAACGCAACTGGAAAGGTTGCCTCTTTTTGCCGGGCGACCAGCCGCTCGTGAGTTCGGGTTCTTTTGAGGCTATGGTTCGTGCGTTTGACGAGTGTGGCCGCAAACATCCGGTGCGTCTTGCGTGCAACGGTGAGCCTTCGAGCCCGGTGCTCTTTCCGGCGGAACTGTTCGATGCACTTATGTGTCTTGAGGGCAAGGACGGCGGCGGTTCGATCCTCAAGGACCGTATTGACGTGGTGCTGGTCGAGGCGCGTGCCTACGAGCTGTGGGACGTCGATACCGCCAAGGGACAGCGACGCATAACGGAGCATATCGCCGCCTGCTCGTATTTTGATCGCGTGGCCAACAGCATCAATCAATAAGGAGCAATTATGATCATCATCAAAAACGGCGCGCTCGTGACGCCCCAGGGGCTTCGCCGCGCCGATCTTGCCATGGATGGCGATAAGATCGTGCGGATCGCCGCGGCGATTGAGCCGGCCAAGGGCGATACCGTCGAGGATGCCACGGGCTGCTGGGTGTTTCCCGGCTTTATCGACGGCCACACGCACATGCAGTGCTGGACCGGCATGGATTGGACAGCCGATAGCTTTGAGACCGGCACGCGCGCGGCTGCCTGCGGCGGTACGACGACCATCGTGGACTACGCGACGGCCGATCGTGGCGTGACCATGCCCGATGCCTTGGCCGAGTGGCATCGCCGCGCCGACGGCACCTGCACGGCAAACTACGCCTTTCATATGGCACTCGCCGAGTGGAACGAGCGCAACCGCGCCGACCTTTTGGCCATGCGCGAGGCGGGCGTATCGTCGTTCAAGACCTACTTTGCCTACGATCATTTGCGCCTGGACGATGCCGAGACGCTCGAGGTGCTCGAGGAGCTCAAGCGTATTGGCGGCATACTGTGCGTGCATTGCGAGAACGGCACGTTGGTGAATGAACTGCAGAAGCGCGTGTACGAGCAGGGTATCCACGGGCCCGAGGGGCATGCGCTCAGCCGCCCGGACGTGTGTGAGGCCGAAGCCGTGAGCCGCCTGCTGTATCTGGCGCACCTGGCCGGCGACGCTCCGGTCAACGTGGTGCACCTTTCGACCAAGCTGGGGCTCGAGGCCATCCGTGCCGCCAAGGCGCGCGGACAGAAGAATATATATGTCGAGACCTGCCCTCAGTATCTGATGCTCGACGATACTTGCTACTTGGAGCAGGGTGAGGACGGCTTTGCGGGTGCCAAATATGTGATGAGCCCGCCGCTGCGCCATGCGGGTGACCGTGCGGCACTGCGCGAGGCGCTTGTGGCCGGCGAGATCGATACGATTGCGACCGACCACTGCAGCTTTAACCTGCACGGGCAAAAGGACCGTGGGCGCGACGATTTCCGTGCGATTCCCAACGGCGGGCCCGGTGTGGAGCATCGTCCCGTCGCGATTGCCACGAGCTTTGAAGGGCAACTGGGCCCCGAGGATCTCTGCCGCTTGATGAGCGAGAACCCGGCGCGCGTCTTTGGCATGTATCCGCGCAAGGGATGTCTTGCCGAGGGCTCCGATGCCGATGTGTGCGTGTGGGATCCCAAGGCGCGCTGGACGATCAGCGCCGCGACGCAGCATCAGGCCGTGGACTACACGCCGCTCGAGGGCTTTGAGGCGCACGGCCGCGCCAAGGCAGTGTTTGTGAACGGCGTGCTGGCCGCGCGCGACGGCGAGCCCACCGGAGCCCAACCCGGCCGCTACGTGCCCCGCTAGCAGCAAAGATGCCGTGTCCCCTCCGCAGTTGCGGTGAAATACGGACTGTTTGCGGCCGTCATGCGGCCAAACAGTCCGTATTTCACCGCAACTGACGAGATGGGGCCGGCTACTTGAGGCTGGTGGCGATGAGGGGGCGGTCGAGGGCTGCCTCGAAGCGGTCGGCCATCGTGGGGTCGGCAAGCGTGTCGACTTGGTTGAGCATGACGCGTGCGGTGCCGAGCTCCAGCGCCTGCATCTCGGCATTGAGCACCTGGGCGACGCGCTCGGGCGTGGCGATGTCGGTGAGCTCGCAACCGCAACGCTCGCAAAAGAGCTCGGGGCGGTGGACGGCTTCGTTGATGGGCTTGCCGAGCCCTGAGGCGCCGACGATCCAGACGATGTTGGCCGTGCCAGAGGGAATCACCGGCTCCCAGGCGGCGTGGGCCTTGAGCGGGAGCCGCTTGCTGCCGTCCGCCTCGGCCAGGACGTAGTTAAAGCGCTGTGCCAGCTCGCCGAGCGGCTCGGCGGGGGCGGAGAGCTTGCCTGTCTCCGGGTCCAAGATGCCTGCCTGGCAGATGCCTCCGCGTGCAAGGCCCGCGCAGGCCTCGCAGGTGCAACCGGGGACATGCGAGGCGCCCGGCTTCCAAGGCGCGGCGTCCAGGCGACGGCTCGACCCGTCCCACGGCACGCCGGCGACGGGGAACATGCGCGTGGTGGTGCAGAGGAGCACGCGGCCGCCAGCGCGCATAAGCTCAAGGCCGAGCGTTTTGAGCAACGTCGACTTGCCACCGCTGCCGATAATCGCGGTAATGCCCGGCTCGATCCTGAGCGCCGAGGCAAGATTGCCGCTAACCGTTTCCATCTGTTCACCGCCGTATAATACTGTGATAATAAATAATCATCAGAGTAGCGGTCGAACCGCTTTTGCTCTGTTCAAACCGTAGCACAGGGAGGTGCCCCGGGAATGCTCGTTTATGTTCGCGGCGCCGGCGATATCGCCACGGGCGTCGCCGCTCGCTTGGTGCGCGCCGGCGTGTCGGTCGTTATGGCCGATATCGCGGTTCCCACGTGCATCCGTCGCACAATCAGTTTTTGCGAGGCCATTCGCCTGGGCGAGGTCCAGGTCGAGGGCATTCGCGCTCGCTTGGCGCAGACGCCGGCAGAGGCGCTTACAATTACCGAGGCCGGAGACGTCGCCGTCGTGGTAGACCCCCAGGCCAAGATGCTCGACGAACTGAAACCCGCTGCCGTGGTCGACGCGATTCTGGCCAAGCGCAACTTGGGCACCACGCGCGATATGGCGCCTGTCGTTATTGCCGTGGGACCGGGCTTCACCGCGCCGGTCGATTGCGATGCCGTGGTCGAGACCATGCGCGGTCATTTTCTCGGCCGCGCCATCACCCAGGGCTCGCCCCAGCCCAATACGGGCGTGCCGGGTGTCATCGCCGGCTATGGCAAGGAGCGCGTTATCCACAGCCCCGCCGCCGGCGTGTTTCGGTCCGACCGCGCGATCGGCGACATCGTGAGCGCCGGAGACGTGATTGGCTACGCGGGCGATTCGCCCATGTGCACGCAGATCGATGGCTGTCTGCGCGGGCTTTTGGCGAACGGCGTGCAGGTGACCGAGGGCTTTAAATGCGCCGATGTCGACCCGCGCGGCGATGCCAGCTATATCAACTACATTTCGGACAAGGCGACGTCGGTCGGCGGCGGCGTACTCGAGGCGCTCGCCATGCTCACCGGTGTATTCCAGGGATAGGAAATTGCAATGGAAAAGCTCGATGTGGTGAATGCTGCGCTTGACGCTCTGAAGGCTGGTAAGACGTGCGAGCTCGTGGTCGTGGCCGGCACGGCGGGGTCGTCACCGCGCGGTGTGGGCGCATGGATGGCCGTCTTTGCCGATGGCAGCCAGGCGGGCACTATCGGCGGCGGCAAGATTGAGCTCTTTGCGCTGGATGAGGCGCGCGAACTCCTGAGCGCGGGACAGTCGCGTCTGGTCCGCTACACCATGGGCGGCGAGAACTCCGATACCGGCATGATCTGCGGCGGAGCTATTTGCCTGTGCTATCTGCATCTGGATGCGACCCAGGCACCGTTGTTCCAGGAAATTGCCGACGTCTTGGTCTATCGGCGCATCGGCGACTTCGTCATCGACTTTGAGCCGTTTATCGCGAGCGCGCTCGAGGGCGATGTGGCCGAGTACCATGGCGAGGCATCGCGCCATACCATTGCGGGCTGCCCCGGGCTTTCACTGGTGGAGGAGGGGAGTAACGTCACCTACACCAACGCTGCCTCTGAGATTCCCGCGGCGCACATCGAGACGCTCTGCCCCGAGGGCCTGACCTACATCTTTGGCTGCGGACACGTGGGCGCCGCGACGGCGCGCGTGCTCACGGCGGCGGGCTTTGCCGTCGTGGCCTGCGATGACCGCCCCGGCACGTTGACGCCCGAATGGGTGCCCGGTGTCTACGATCGTCGCCTGGTCGATTACAAGAACCTGAGCGAGCTGTGTCCCATCGGTCCGCGCGACTTGGTGGTCATCGCCACGGCGGGTCACAAGTCCGATATCGACGTGGTGATTCAGGCCATGCGTGCCAAGCCTGCCTATCTGGGCTGTCTGGGTTCGCGCCGCAAGACGGCCTTTGTGCGCGCCCGCCTGGAGCAGGAAGGTTTTACGCAGGACCAGATCGACGAGCTGCACCTTCCGATCGGCGTTGCCATTCAGGCCGAGGACCCCGAGGAGATCGCCATCTCCATCGCCGCCGAGATGATCCACCTGCGCCGCACCAAACTCGTCCCCCGCAAGCGCTAATCGGATCCCCACCAATAAGTTGCGGTGAAATACGGACTGTTTAAGCCTGTTAGGCCGCCAAACAGTCCCTATTTCACCGCAACTGCTTTTTGGGATCCATTTGTGCGGGGGAGTTGTGGAGTTGTGCAGGCAGACGAGGTTTTTCTGGAAATACGCTCCCGATGCGCGTATAGTACCGATTGTTTTGTCGGCTCCTGCTGCGTCGAGTCCAAACCGCAAAATGCCATGAGCGGCGCGGATGCAGCCAGGAGGCACGAGGACAACCCATCGTGGCCACGCCCCGTGCTTAAAACCCCAAGAAGGAGTGAACAATGGCAGAAGAGAAGTATGTGCCGCGTCTGAAGACCAAGTACAACAACGAGGTCAAGCAGCAGCTTCAGGACAAGTTCCAGTACGAGAACGTCATGATGATCCCCAAGTTTGAGAAGATCGTCGTGAACATGGGTGTCGGCGAGGCCGCTACCGATTCCAAGGCCATCGACGGTGCCGTGCGCGACCTGCGCGCCATCACCGGCCAGCAGCCGATGATCACCCGTGCCCGCAAGTCCATCGCTACCTTCCGCCTGCGTGCTGGTATGCCGATCGGCTGCAAGGTTACCCTGCGTGGCGACCGTATGTGGGAGTTCTTCGATCGTCTGACCTCCGTCGCGATCCCCCGTATCCGCGACTTCCGCGGCATCTCCGCCAAGAGCTTCGACGGCCGTGGTAACTTCTCCATGGGCGTCACCGAGCAGCTCATCTTCCCCGAGATCGACTTCGACTCCGTCGATCACCAGCGCGGTATGGACATCACTTTCGTGACAACCGCCAACACCGATGAGGAGGCCAAGGCCCTTCTGGACGCCTTCGGTTTCCCGTTCAAGAAATAGGTTCACCTGCCCTATAAGCGCCGTTCCCACAAGGGGGCGGCGCTTGGGGCGAACAATACTCTATGTGAGGAGGATATAAGTGGCTAAGACATCGATGATCGTCAAGTGCAATCGCAAGCAGAAGTTCTCTACTCGTGAGTACACGCGCTGCCAGCGCTGCGGCCGTCCGCACTCTGTGTACCGCAAGTTCGGCCTGTGCCGTGTCTGCTTCCGCGAGCTTGCACTCAAGGGCGAGCTTCCCGGCGTTAAGAAGGCCAGCTGGTAAGTCACTACCAGCGTTTCAAGCATCAGTTTGGAACAGGGAAAACGCGCTAAAAAGGCTTTGCCGTTAAGGGCGGCGAAGAACCAAGAGCACGTGTTCATCAAGAACGAAGGAGAATCTGTATGAACCTTACAGACCCGATCGCAGATATGCTTACGCGCATCCGTAACGCTAACTCTGTGAACAAGGCCACGGTCTCCATGCCGAGCAGCAAGAAGCTCGTCGAGATCGCTCGTGTTCTGCACGAGGAGGGCTACATCGAGGGCTACGATGTCGAGGACACCGTTCCCCAGAAGACTCTGCACATCACGCTTAAGTATGGTCCTAAGAAGGCTAAGGTCATCAACGGCATCCGCCGCATTTCCAAGCCGGGCCTGCGTAAGTACACCGGCGTTGCCGACATGCCCCGCGTCCGCGGTGGCCTTGGTACCGCCATTATTTCCACCAGCCATGGCGTCATGACCGACCGCGATGCTCGCAAGCACAACGTCGGCGGCGAGATCATTGCTTACGTCTGGTAATTCGCTCGGTAGGTAGAAGGAAAGGAGATCACCGTGTCTCGTATCGGTAATAAGCCTGTCCAGATTCCCGCCGGAGTCGAAGTGGCAGTCAACGGCAACAACGTTGTCGTCAAGGGCCCCAAGGGCCAGCTCGAGCTCGATGTCTTTGAGAAGCTCGCTATCAACGTCGAGGACAACGTCCTCACCGTTTCCCGTCCCGACGACGAGCGTGAGACCCGTGCCCGCCACGGCCTCACCCGCGCCCTCATCCACAACATGGTTGTTGGCGTTTCCGAGGGCTTCGAGAAGAAGCTCGAGCTCGCCGGCGTCGGTTACCGCGTGCAGCAGAAGGGCAAGAACCTCGAGTTCTCCCTGGGCTTCTCGCACCCCGTGATCGTCGAGGCTCCTGAGGGCATCACCTTCGAGGTTCCCGACAACACCCACGTGAACGTCAAGGGTATCAACAAGCAGCAGGTCGGTCAGATCGCCGCTGAGATCCGCGGCCATCGTCCTCCCGAGCCTTACAAGGGCAAGGGTATCCACTACGTTGGCGAGCACATCCGCCGCAAGCTGGGTAAGGCCGCCAAGTAGTCGTAACCGACTCACTCGCATAAGACCAGCACCCCGTCAGGTGCTGGCAAGATCAACCTTTTTAGGAGTTTACGTATGAACAAGCATAAGGCGAAGCTGGAAGGCCTCAAGCGTCGTCAGCGTCGTGTTCGCGGCAAGGTTTCGGGTACCTCCGAGCGTCCGCGTCTTCGCGTGACCCGTACTAACGCCAACATCTATGCCCAGATCATCGACGACAGCAAGGGCTCCAGCCTGACGCTCGTCTCTGCCTCGACCCTCGAGGCCGAGTTCAAGGGCACCCACACCTCGAACAAGGAGGCTGCGGAGAAGGTCGGTCAGCTCGTTGGCAAGCGCGCCATCGAGGCCGGCATCACCAAGGTCGCCTTCGATCGCGGTGGCCGTATCTACCATGGCCGCGTCAAGGCCCTCGCCGACGGTGCTCGTGCCGCCGGTCTCGAGTTCTAGGAGGTATGTAGCACATGGCTCGTAATCAGAAGCAGCAGCGCGAGGCCTCCGAGTTCGAGGAGCGCGTCGTTTACATCAACCGCGTGTCGAAGACCGTCAAGGGTGGTCGTCGCATGAGCCTCGTCGCTCTCGTCGTCGTTGGCGACGGCAAGGGCAACGTCGGCGTTGGCATGGGCAAGTCCGCTGAGGTGCCCATGGCCATCTCCAAGGCATCTCTCGATGCCAAGAAGAACATGTTCCACGTGCCGGTGACCGAGCAGGGCACCATCCCGCACGAGGTTCTCGGCCACTTTGGTGCCGGCCGCATCATCATCAAGCCCGCTGTCGAGGGTACCGGCGTTATCGCCGGCGGCGCTGTGCGTCCCCTCTTTGAGCTTGCTGGCATCAAGAACGTCCTGTCCAAGTCCCTCGGTACCGACAACGGCCTCAACATCATCAAGGCTGCCGTCGAGGGCCTCAAGGAGCTCTCCAGCCCTGAGGACGTCGCGGCTCGCCGTGGCCTGACGGTCTCCGAGATGTTCGTCGGTAAGGAGAACTAAGCATGGCTGACACCATCAAGATCAAGCAGGTCCGCAGCACCAATGGTTGCAAGCAGGACCAGGTCCGTACTGTCCGTGCCCTCGGTCTCCACAGGATCCGCGAGGTTCGCGAGATTGCTGACAACGAGTCCGTCCGCGGCATGATCTTCAAGGTCAAGCACCTTGTCGAGATTGTAGAGGAGTAGCAAATGCAGCTTCACGATCTTACTCCCGCGCCCGGTTCCACCAAGAACCGTAAGCGCGTCGGCCGTGGCAATTCTTCGGGTCACGGCACCACTTCTGGCCGCGGCCAGAAGGGCCAGGGTTCCCGCTCTGGCGGCACCAAGGGTGCCGGCTTCGAGGGTGGCCAGACTCCGCTGGCTATGCGCCTGCCCAAGCTTCCGGGCTTCCGCAACCCCCGTCGTATCGAGTACACCGCTGTTAACGTTGAGCGTCTCGAGCGTAAGTTCGAGGATGGCGCTGTGATCGACGGTGCCGCTCTTAAGGCCGCTCGCATCACCAAGAGCGAGTTCGAGCCCGTCAAGGTGCTCGGCAATGGTGAGCTCACCAAGAAGTTCACGGTCAAGGTCGACAAGGTCAGCGCTTCTGCGCAGGCCAAGATCGAGGCCGCCGGCGGAAAGGTCGAGCTGCCGTGCTAAATGGTCTTAAGAATGCTTTCCGCATCAAAGAATTGCGCGAAAAGATTCTTTTTACCATAGCTATGCTCGTCGTGTACCGCATTGGTGCGCACGTTCCTGTGCCCGGCATTCCCTTCCAGGGGATGCTGGGCCTTTTCTCGACCGATAACAATTCGGTCGCCGCAGGTGCTATGGCCCTCCTGAATCTTTTCTCTGGCGGCGCGTTGAGCTATGTGTCGGTGTTTTCGCTGGGCATCATGCCTTACATCACTAGCTCGATCATCCTCCAGATGCTCCAGGCCGTCGTGCCTTCCCTGCATGAGCTTGCCCGCGAGGGCGAGGTCGGTCAGACAAAGATTACGCAGTATTCGCGTTACCTCACCCTGGCTCTGGCAATCCTCAACTCCGTGGGTTACCTCTTCCTCTTTAAGAGCTTCGGCATCAGCTTTAATGGCGCCGGCGCTCCCGAGATCATCTTCGACCTCATGATCATCGGCACGCTCACCGCGGGCGCCATGCTGATCATGTGGATCGGTGAGCTCATCACCCAGCGCGGTATCGGCAATGGCATGTCGCTGATCATCTTTGCGAACATCATGGCCGGTCTGCCGCAGGCTATCTTCTCCAGCACCGAGGGCAATGCCGGTGGCATCATCACCATGGTGATCATCTGCGCCATCATCCTGCTGGTTATCCCGCTGATTGTTTTCCTTGAGCGCGGCCAGCGCCGCATCCCGGTCTCCTACGCTAAGCGCGTCGTGGGCCGTCGCATGATGGGTGGCCAGACCACCTACCTGCCCATCAAGGTCAACACCGCGGGTGTCGTGCCGATCATCTTCGCTTCGGCGCTGCTGTACTTCCCGGCTCAGATTGCCGTGTTCTTCCCCGGCATCGGCTGGATTCAGGCAGTTGCCTCCGCGCTTTCGACCGGTTGGCTCAACTGGGTGCTTAACGTTGTCCTCATCGTGTTCTTCGCGTACTTCTACACCTCCATGGTGTTCAACCCCGATGACACGGCCGATAACCTTAAGAAGCAGGGCGGCTTTATTCCGGGCGTCCGTCCGGGTAGGGCTACCGCGGCCTACATCAAGAACGCGCTCAACAAGATCACGCTTCCCAGCGCTGTCTTTTTGGCGCTCATCGCCATCGTGCCTTCGATCATCTTCTCCTTCACGGGTAACCATCTGATCCAGGCATTTGGCGGCACGTCC
Source organism: uncultured Collinsella sp. (assembly GCA_902465115.1). Taxonomy (GTDB): domain Bacteria; phylum Actinomycetota; class Coriobacteriia; order Coriobacteriales; family Coriobacteriaceae; genus Collinsella. Next base: position 533 of record CABQMC010000023.1, on the reverse strand, counting down.
ATCCTCATCATGGTCGGCGTCGTGCTCGACACAGTCGATAAGCTCGAAGGCCAGATCAAGATGTATGATTACGATGGATTCTTTAAATAGGCTAGAGGAGGATTGCTCATGAACCTCGTATTGCTAGGAGCTCCGGGTGCCGGTAAGGGCACCGTCGCACAGGAGCTCGTCGCCGAGTTTGGCGTCGCCCACATTTCCACGGGCGACCTGCTGCGTGCTGCCGTCAAGGGTGGCACCGAGCTTGGTATTCAGGCTAAGAAGTACATGGACGCTGGCGAGCTCGTTCCCGACCAGCTCGTGATCGACCTTGTCAAGGAGCGCCTTGCCGCCGATGACGCCCAGCAGGGCTTCATCCTCGACGGCTTCCCGCGCAACACCGCCCAGGCTGTGACGCTCGATTCCGAGCTTTCTGCCATGGGTCGCGAGATCGACTGCGCCCTTCTGGTCGATGTGGCCCCCGAGGTCATTATCGATCGTCTGTCTTCGCGTCGCACCTGCCGCGCATGCGGTTACACCGGCACCGCTGCCGATGC
>CABQMC010000022.1 GCA_902465115.1 uncultured Collinsella sp. | reverse complement strand
GTTGCGGGCCCTGGTCCCGGCGGCGGCCTCGGCGCTTTGCGCCTGCCGCCTTTGGGGACTGTGGGGCGTGGCCGGCAGCTGCGGCGCTTCGCGCCTGCTGCCTTGGGCGACTTTGGGGTCGATTGGGGTTGTCTGCACAATTCGCGGTATTATGTTGCGGAGTTTTGAAAGGAGCCGCTGGTGGTCACGACGACGTTTGCTTCGCCTTTGGGCGAAATCCTGCTTGCCGCTGATGGCCGCGGTTTGACGGGGCTTTGGTTTGAGGGGCAGGAGCATTTTGGCTCCACGCTGCTCAAAGAAGATCCCGAACATGTTGAAGGGGCCGATGCAGTTTCTGGTGCTGGCGGCATGTCGTCGGTGAGTCCGGCAAATGGTGCGGCGTCTTCGGTGCTTGAGCGTTCATGGGCTTGGCTGAATGCTTATTTTGCGGGGCAGGAGCCTCGGTTTACGCCGCCGTTGCATATGATTGGTACGGCGTTTCAGCGCGAGGTTTGGTTTGAGCTGCTTTCAATTCCGCGTGGCGAGGTCGCTACGTATGGTGAGATCGCCCAGCGTGTTGCGGCTCGACATCGTGTACCGGGAAACGAAGCACCCGTTGTGTCTCCTCGTGCAGTGGGGGCTGCGGTCGCGCGTAATCCCATTTCGATTATCGTGCCGTGCCATCGCGTGGTGGCGGCCGACGGATCGCTCAACGGATATGCCGGCGGCCTCGACCGCAAGGAGTGGCTGCTTCGGCTTGAGGGCGCGTACGAGGAGTAACACTCGAGCGCTTTGCATAGCCAAGATGCCGTGAAAGAACGGGACATGCTTTCCGAATGGAGGCTCAGACGGAAACTACGTCCCGGAATTCCGTTTTAAAGCGGGATGCGCTTTCCGAATGGCGTTCCAAGCGGAAACCGTGTCCCGGAATACAGCCTCAGAGTGGGACGCCGTTTCCGGCTGAGACCACCTGCCTGGACATCGATCTACGCCCGCTCCTGCAGGGCGTAGATGGACTTATCCATGTTGAACAGGTAAGCCACAACGCAGACGATGAAGAACGCCGGCAGATTACCGAAACCGAAGACCTCGCAACCGATAAGGATGGTCGCGAGCAGCGTGTTGGTGGCGCTGCCAAAGACGGCTGCGTAGCCCAGTGCGGCGCAGAGCTCGACGGGCATGCCGAGTTGAGCCTCGTTATGGCGACATCTTGGTAACAGAAAGGCCCGCGTTCCTCAGAGGCAAGATAGGCAATTCTGCTTCTGAGGTAGATCTCAATTCTGCCGACCGCATCAAACATTAACTGCCGGAGGGCTCGGTCAAATTCATGCGTGTAGATGATGGTTTCGAATGTTGTGCCTTCGCGAAAGATGGTAATCCCGGACTTGCATTTGGTTTTGTAGGGAAACCAGTAGGCCGACAGTCTGTAGTGGTTGGCTTCGACCAAAACTCGCTCGAGTTCGCTTTGATCAGAGCACTTAAGACCCTTGTTTTCTGTCAATAGTGCTATTTGTTTGTTGATGGATATCCGCGACTTCTGGTATTTCATTTAAGCCTCTTGATAGAAAAAGAGCTGGAGTTGCGCATCGTTGAGAGGCTTTCCAGCTTTAGCAAGACAAACTCATAAGATGCGACGGGCCGCGTCAAGATAATTACCGGACGGCCTAGGAGGCGGCTGGTTGACTGGCCTAAAACCTGATGCACGGGGCGGCGCTCCACGCTATTCAGCGCGCTTGATGGGATGACGAACCACAGTCTTAAGTTTCTCCGGTGCACATTTGCGTGGATCGGAGAGATAGATTTCGTGATGAAAACGGGTGTCTGAGAAGTCGGGGACATAGCCCTGCTCGGTCGTGTATTCATGCATAGCGTTTACGGTCGCCGGCTCGCTGTCGTAGGGTCCGGTATGCATGCATTGAACGCAGAGACCCTCGTCAACTTTAAGCAGCTCGACGGCGGAAAAGTCCAGTTTCTTTTTGGTCGTGGCTTCCGCGACTGCCCAGTCAAAATCATCTCGGCTGACGAAATCGGGCAGGCGGATGCACGAGATAAAGTTGAAATCGTCCTTGCGTACATAATCGATGTCGCCACTCGGGGAGTCTTGCCACCAGAAACCCTCGAGCGGCGGTACCACAAAGTCGAAATAGCCCTCGATACTCCTTGAGCCTTTCTTCGACATCTTGACGGTATAGGCGATTCCGTAAAGCAGCGGCAGGGCGTTTTGATACTCGCCACCTTCGGTATTTGGGTTGCCCTTGCCGCGAACGGCAACGTAGCTCATAGGCGGGACAGTTACGATACTCGGCTTGCTTGCAGGTTTGTAGAGCTCCTTGCATTCCTTCTTAAAGTCGAACGCCATGTTGGCCGCCTTTCTGCGTATTGGCCTGCTTAGATAGCGGAATCATATCATAGAAACGAACAGCTGTTCGAATAATTTGGCTGACAGATTGAGATGCGTGCGTGGTGTTTGGCGGTCGGCCTGACCCCGTCGATGATTTCTCTGCCTTCCCGGCTCCTCATCTATGACTGCCGTTTCCCCATATAAAACCTGCCAAAATGAACCTGCCCCTTTTTGGTTGGTGTGAAATGGGTAATACTAAAGAGTTATCCGACCAGATGGGAACCGATCGATGGCCTATATCGAATTCAAAGACGTCATCAAAGCATACGGCGAGGGCGACGCCCGCATCCACGCGCTCGACGGCGCGAGCTTTACCGTTGAGCGTGGCGAGCTTGCCATTATCCTGGGCGCTTCGGGTGCCGGCAAGACCACGGCGCTCAATATCTTGGGCGGCATGGACACGGCAACTTCTGGCACCGTGACGGTGGACGGGCGCGACGTGAGCTCCGCCAACGAGGCGCAGCTCGTGGAATACCGCCGTGCCGACGTCGGCTTTGTCTTCCAGTTCTACAATCTGGTCCCCAACCTGACGGCGCTCGAAAATGTCGAGCTTGCGGCGCAGATTTGCCCCGATTCGCTCGATGCCGAGCAAACGCTTTGCCAGGTTGGCTTGGGTGAGCGCCTCGCCAACTTCCCCGCGCAGCTTTCGGGCGGCGAGCAGCAGCGCGTGGCCATTGCCCGCGCACTGGCAAAGAACCCCAAGCTGCTTTTGTGCGACGAGCCCACGGGCGCACTTGACTATAAAACCGGCAAGCAGATCTTGCAGCTGCTGCAGGACACTTGCCGCAAGCAGGGCATTACGGTCATCATCATCACCCACAACTCCGCGTTGGCGCCCATGGCCGATCGCCTGATTCGCTTTAAGAGTGGTCGCGTGGAGAGCGAGACGGTCCAGCAAAATCCCGTGCCGATCGAGACGATCGAGTGGTAGCGCCCATGGATCAAGACCGCCAAAACAGCCAACGCCGCGACGCGCAGAACACGGAGCGCGCGCAGGATTTTATGACCTATCGCACCGCCCAAAGCTCAAACGACATGGTGCCGACGGTTTTTCGCCGTGGCATCTACCGCACGATTCGCGGCAGTCTTAAGCGCTTCCTGTCTATCGTCGTGATCACCGCGCTCGGCGTGAGCGTGATGTGCGGCCTTAAGGCGGGTTGCGAGGACCTGCGCGATTCGGTCGACGCCTATTTTGACCAGCAGAATGTCTATGACATTAACGTGCAGTCGACCTATGGCCTTACGCGCGACGATCTTGCGGCCATTCAAGAGGTCGACGGCGTCGAGACGGCCGAGGGCATCTACACCGAGACCGCCTACACCGCCGTGGGTACAACGCGCGAGCGCGTAGTCGTGCAGAGTCTTTCCAAGGAGAATATCGATCAACCGGTGCTGGTGAGCGGCGATTTGCCCGAGAGCGCCGGTGAGGTCGCGGTGACTTCGAAGTTCTTGAAGGCTTCGGGCAAGAAAATCGGCGATACGGTGAGTTTTGCCGCCAATGACGCGAGCTCGTCGAACCAAAGCGCCAAGGATCAGTTTGCCGCGGGCGATTATACCATTACGGCCGAGGTTCTCGATCCCACCGACGTGAGCTCCGACTCGACGGTCAACGCCTTTCGCGCTGCTTCGGCGGCGGACTATAAGTTCTATGTGAGTGAGGATGCCGCGACATCTTCTTCCTACTCCGCTGTCCACGTGATCGTCGAGGGGGCCAAGAGCCTCAACTCCTATTCGGATGCCTACACGGCAAAGATCAATGAGGTCAAGGGCAATATCGAGAAGATCCGCGAGGAACGTGAGAAGGCACGCGCTCAGGAGCTGACGGTCGACACGCCGGCAAGCTTGGATGCGGCCGAGCGCCAGACGAATATGCTCTTTGGGATTGAACAGGGCAACATTGACCGTATGGCCGAGGGCAGCGACGAGCGTATGCAGGCACAAGTCGAGCTGGACCAGCGCCGTGCCGCCGCCGACCAGCAGTTTGCCGATGCCCGCGCCGACCTCTCTGACCTGGGCGAATGCACCTGGTACATCCAAGACCGCGGCAATATCGCAAGCTACTCGAGCGTCGAGAGCGATAGCTCGTCAATTGAGGCCATCGCCACGGTGTTCCCGTTCATCTTCTTTATCGTCGCCGTGCTCATCAGCCTCACCACCGCCACACGTATGGTCGAGGAGGAGCGCACGCTCATTGGTCTGTACAAGGCGCTCGGCTATTCGCGCGGGCGTATCCTGTCAAAATATGTGGACTACTCGCTGTGGGCGTGTCTGATTGGCGGCGTACTCGGCAACATCATCGGATTCGTGGGCCTGCCACTGTTCCTGTTTACGGTATTCGATGACATGTACTCACTGCCCCAGATGCTGCTTTCGTACGACATCGTGTCGTCGCTCGTGTCGGTGGCGCTGTTTGCCGTGGGCGTGGTGGGCGCTACGATTATCGCCTGCCGCCACGAGATGGCCGAGACCCCAGCCTCGCTCATGCGCCCCAAGGCCCCGCGCGCCGGCTCGCGTATCTTGCTCGAGCGTATCGGCTTTATCTGGCGCCGCATGGGCTTTTTGAACAAGGTGGCAGCGCGTAACCTGTTCCGCTATAAAAAGCGTGCCTTTATGACCATCTTTGGCATCGCGGGTTGTACCGCGCTTGTGATCTGCGGTATGGGCATCCGTGATACGTCGGTCGCGCTTTCGCCCAAGCAGTACGGACATATCACGCGTTATGACCTGCTGGCGGTCGCCACCCCAGATGACTTTACGCAGGCGTGCGCGGCGCTCGATGAGCGCAGCACGGCCAATGATTCCAACGTGACCGTGACTTCGACGCTGCCGATTATGACCGACAACGTCACCTTTACATTCGGCGGAAAGAGCGAGACCGTGCAGCTGATCGTGGTGCCCGATGACCGCACGAACGATCTGGACGACTATGTTCGCCTTGAGGATGAGTCCAAAGAACCGTTCACCCTGCGTGACGGGGATGTGTATCTGAGCAAGAGCTCTCAGCTGGTACTGGGGATCAAGCCGGGCGACACGGCTCACGTCCAGGATTCGTCGCTCAATGTTGCCAAGGTTAAAATCAGCGACATTTCGCTCAACTATCTGGGCAACACGCTTTACATGACGCAGGGCACCTATGAGCGCGCGTTCGGTCGAAGCGCGCGCCTCAACGGCATCCTTGCGCTGCTTAAGGGTTCGTCGACCGATCAGATTGCGTTTACCAACCGTCTTAAGAGCGATGGGTGGATTACGCTGTCGAGTACCGCCGAGCATTGGGAAAACTATGAGGCAAACTTCACGATTATCAATTCGGTCGTGGTGCTTGTGACCTTTATGGCGGCGTGCCTGTCGTTTGTGGTGGTGTTTACGCTGTCTAATACGAATATTTCGGAGCGCGAACGCGAGCTGGCGACCATCAAGGTACTGGGCTTTCGCCGTGGCGAGGTGCACCATTACGTCAACAAGGAGACGTTGATTCTCACGGCGATTGGAGCCGCACTGGGCGTACCGCTGGGCGGCTTGCTGGCCGAGAGCTTTACCTACATTTTGCAGATGCCGTCGCTGTACTTTGACGTTGAGGTCGAGCCGCTGAGCTACGTGCTATCCGTGCTGCTGGCCTTTGCCTTTACGTTTATCGTCAACCTCGCCACCAATCGTACCCTCAACAAGATCGACATGGTCGGCGCCCTCAAAAGCGCCGAGTAACCTGCCAAAAAGGGACAGGTTTATTTTGGCAGGTTTTATCTGGGCAAACGCCGGGCAGCCTATAGGTGGCCCGGCGTTTGCCCCGTTTTGCTGGGGATGTTTGTCGTTCGGTGCTCTTACTGGCCAATCCAGTGTTGCGCATAGCTCTTAATGTCCTCGGTAAAACCGTCAAGGTCGTCAAGGGTGATCACGCTGTCGATAAGCAAATTGGCTATCTCGCGGTGCATTGTGCTGCGGCGAATGTCGTTTGCAATTACGCCTGAGGACAGCTTGTCTCTATTGAGGCTCTCTTCTAGTGCCCAAAATCTACTGGACGCTTCGCTGTCGCCATTCAGTATCTCAACGTACTGGCCGATGAGCTTTTCCATATAACGTTCTTGCCATTGAGGAAGCGTTTTCTTAAACAGCTTCCAGTCGCTTTCGGCTACGTCGCGCATATGTCCTCCGCTCGTCAAACGGGCTTTTCATTTGCCTTTTATTCTATTTGCTTTTCGCTCTCAGGCGTGGATGAGAGGCTCTCTTTAGCCTTCGAGATAGGGCTTGAATGGGTCGTATGCCACAAAATGGTCCTATCTACTATGTTTAATTGGATACCCTCAACCATGCCGGGAAAACAAAAAACAAAACCGCAGGTAGAAGGCCTGTCGATTTTCGAAAAGGCGGTCATGGTTGGCCCCATCGAGTTAAACGTAGTAGATGGCCCCATTTCGTGGCGGACCATCAAACGAACGCCGATGCTTGTGCTGTAGCCGCTCCGATCATACGTAAGTTGCGGTGGAATAGTTCCTAGATTCAGCCATTTGCGGGCTAAGCAGGAACTATTTCACCGCAACTGAATTTCAGGCCAGGCACCCGCAGCAAGAAGACGAATAGCCTCGGCGAGTGTGTAAACGAAGGGCCCTCCGACCCCGCCCGACGATTTCGATTGGCGACCTTTGACGGAGTCAAGGGAGGAGCCAAATCGAAATACGTCGGGCGGGGTCGGAGGGCCCGATGGGATGGATTTCGGCCGAGGCTATTCGTCGCCGAAGCTGATGCCCAACGCCTTGGCCTCGCGTACCAGGTCGCTCTGGGGATCGACATACTTGAGCTTGCCGGCGACATCCTCGAGCGGCATGTGGCACATCTTGCCATCGCGCAGGGCAATCATGTAGCCAAACTCGCCGCGCAGGCAGCCGAGCGCCGCCTCGACGCCGCACTGGGTCGCAAAGATGCGGTCCTGGGCATCGGGCTGACCGCCGCGCTGCGTGTGGCCGGGGATGGCGACGCGGGTCTCGCGACCGGTCTTGGTCTCAATCTCCTTGGCGATGTCGTAGACAATCGACGGACTCGTGCGCTCGGCAAGCTTTTTCTTGTACTCCTTCTTGGACAGCGCCGCGTCCTCCTTAGAGATGGCACCCTCGGCGACGGCCACGATGGTAAAACGGCTGCCGGTCTCCATGCGATGTTCGATGGTCTTGATGACGTTGTCCATGTCGTAGGGGATCTCGGGAATCAGGATGACGTCCGCGCCGCCCGCGACGCCGGCGTACAGCGGAATCCAGCCGACCTTGTGGCCCATGATCTCGATAACGAACACGCGGCCGTGACTCGAGGCAGTGGTGTGGATGTCGTCGATGCACTTGGTGGCGACGTCGATGGCGCTCGTAAAGCCAAACGTCAACTCGGTGCCCCAGGTGTCGTTATCGATGGTCTTGGGCAGGGCGATAACGTTGAGGCCCTCTTCGCGCAGGCGGTTGGCGGTCTTGGTGGAGCCGTTACCGCCTAGCATAAACAGGCAGTCGAGCTGCAGCTTATGATAGGTGTGGACCATTGCCGGCACCTTCTCGACGCCGTCGGCCTCGGGAATATCCAGGCGCTTGAACGGCGTACGGCTCGTGCCCAGGATGGTGCCGCCACGGGTAAGGATGCCGCTAAAATCGGCGGGAGTCATGACACGGAATCTGCTGTAGATAAGGCCCTGGTAGCCGTCCTCAAAACCATAGATCTCGATAGGCTCTTCGCTGTTGGTCATAAGCGTTTTGACAATGCCGCGCATAGTGGCGTTGAGCGCCTGGCAGTCGCCGCCACTGGTAAGAAGACCGATCCTAAGCATGATGAATCCTTCCGGGCAAGTTATAACATGCGCATAAGTTTACCCCCGCACACTGTTGACGCGGGGGTAAAACGTGTTAGCTCAAGCGTATGGAAATGTAAACAACGTCAGGCGGGCGTAAGGTTGACGGGCCTGGCTCCTTACAGTGCGAAGGCGTCGACGTCGCCCCAGTGGCGGCGCAGCGTAATAGCGGCGGCGGGTTCGGTATTGTCAAAGACGACCGACCATTGCGTATTGCTGGTGATGTCTTCCGGATTGGGTTCTTGCGCTGCGGCACGTAGGGCTTCCCAGACAATCGTTTCGTCCTGGGCACCGACATGGGCGTCAAGAACATCGGCGATTGCGACGGCGCGCTCTTTACCATGGCCCAGCTCGCCATTCTTTTGGTTGGACAGCACTTCGTCGTCATAGCAGGCGTAGAAGTTCGTAACCTGGCGTACAGGAGTCGCTTTGAAAGCGCGGTCCGGATCGCGCGGGTCCCATTCTACTACGCGCGCGTCACCGGCGGCGTCGTTGATAAAGAAGTGGTAATCGCGTCCTGCCATGGCGTGCATGTCGTAGGCGAAAAGCAGGTCGACAGCTTCTTGCGTGGTGGCGGCACGGTCGAGCACCAGACGGATGGCGAGCGAGGTGTTGATGACGGGCCGTTGCGTGTCCTGGTCACAGGGCTTGGAATCCAGGGTGAGTACGGCAATGGACACGCCGCATTCGTTAACACCGTCGAGCTGGGCAAACGGGCCCATGAGTGCCGCGGCGCGTCCGGCGACGGAGTCAAGTGGAGTGTTATCGCCCAGGTTGTTAAGGGCGGCAAGCCCGATGGAAGCATAGCCGCCGCGTGGGTGATTGCGCACCAGCAGCGCCGAGGTGTCGTCCTTAAAGTCGTAATTGCGACCGGTGCGCACGCGGCCTTCGGCATCTACGGCGACAAAAGCGCTGCAGGCAAACTGGGGCGCCTGGACATGTGCCGGCACACCGGGCAGCACCTGCGCCACCACGGCATCGATGTAGGCCTGGTCGTCGCGCACGCCAGCGGCGATGATGCGATCGAGATCGTAGTCGTAGGCGATGTCGATTGCGTACAGGTCATAGCCATCCGCGTAGCCGGTCAAGCGTTTGAGCGACGCGGCGGACTTGATTTGCTTGTGATAAACGATACCGGTGGCAGCGGCAAGGCCGACGGCGACTCCCGCGACACCGCAGGTGATGGCAATGTTACGTGGCTTCATGACGGCTCCTCTCGTCCTGTTAGCGCAATTGTCGCAAAAGGAGCGCGGGCATGATGGCTCAACTTGGTGAGTGGCGCGGAATTAAGCACGGAATGAAGAGTGCGGCGCTGGCGTGGCGGGGTATGCTGGAGGGGACCATCAACCCAGCGAAAGGGGAGAGCATGACGGATCAGGAAACGCCCGAGCGCGCGCATGTGACGGCCGATGATATCGAGGCCGCCAACGACCTTATCGACTTTATCGAGGCATGCCCCAGCATGTTCCATACGGCGGCGACCATTATGGCCGAGCTCGACGAGGCGGGCTTTACCTACCTGCCCGAGAATGCGGCGTGGGACATCGAACCGGGCGGGCGTTATTACACGCAGCGCAACACCTCGAGCGTTGTTGCCTTTAAGGTGGGCGAGGACCTGGCCGCGACGTGGGGCGAGGACGGTGTTGCCGGTGACTATCATTTTCAGCTCACGGCGTCGCACAGCGATTCTCCGACGTTTAAGGTCAAGGCCGTGCCCGAACTTGACGGTGCGGGCGAGACGCTGCGTCTGAACATCGAGGCCTACGGCGGCATGATCGACTACACTTGGTTCGATCGCCCGCTGGCGCTCGCGGGCCGCGTACTGGTGCGCGAGGGCGACCGTATCGAGAGCCGTTTGCTTGCTACCGAGCGCGAGGTCGCTATCATTCCGAGCCTTGCCATCCACATGAACCGCGGCGTTAACGAGGGCTTTGCTCCCAACCGAGCCGTTGACCTGTGCCCACTCATCAGCGCCGGTGACCTTAAGCAGGGAGATTTTGACGCCCTGATCGCTGACGAGCTGGACGTTGAGCCCGAGCAGATTCTGGGTCGCGACCTGTTCCTGGTCAATCGTCAGGATGCGCGCATTTGGGGCTGGGCCGACGAGTTTATCTCGACGCCCAAGCTTGACGACCTGGCCTGCGCCTATACCTCGCTGCAGGCATTTTTGGGTGCTGAGAATGCGCATGACATCTCGGTCTTCTGCTGCTTTGATAACGAGGAGGTTGGCTCCGAGACCAAGCAGGGCGCCATGTCGACGTTCTTGGCTGACGCGCTGCGCCGCATCAACGGATCGCTGGGCTTTGACGACGAGTCGTACCATCGCGCACTTGCCGCCTCGATGCTTGTGAGCTGCGACAACGCGCATGCCGTGCACCCCAACCACGCCGAGAAGTGCGATGCCCGCAATCAGGTTGTGCTTAACGGCGGCATCGTCATCAAAGAAGCCGCCAACCAGCACTACTGCACCGATGCCTTTAGCCGCGCGGTGTTCCAGGCCATCTGCGATGACGCCGACGTGCCCACGCAGGCCTTCGCCAACAAGAGCGATATGGCGGGTGGCTCTACGCTCGGCAATCTGTCCAATATGCAGGCGAGCATGCATGCCGTGGACGTGGGCCTGCCGCAGCTTGCCATGCACTCGAGCTACGAGACCGGCGGCGTGCGCGACGTGATGTACGCCATCCGCGCTCTCACCGCTTTCTACGAGCGAAACCTAACCATCAACGGCGCCGAAAGCGCGGAGCTCTAAAACCTGCCAAAGAGGGATGTTGATTTCGGCAGGTTTTATCTGGGCGAATGCAAAGGGTGAAACCGAGCTAGATCTGTGATATGTGGCCGCCGAGGTGCAGTGTGCCTCGGCGGCTTTTTGTGTACAGAGTACGGCTAATGCTAATAAATGCTATACATGCTTTACGTATTTACCATAGAGTTTTATGATAGTTTTGAAGTATTAAGGAGGGGTCATGATCACAACAGCCGCTCAGATCAACGTGCGTCTCGATGCCGATCTTAAAAGGAGTGGGGACGCCGCTCTCTCCAGGGCCGGTATGACGCCGAGCCAAGCGGTGCGTGCGCTCTGGCAACTTGCGGCATCTCTGGCTGATCGGCCCGGCGCGCTCCAGGACCTCCTTTCGCCCAGTCGTGCCCGGGCGGAACAGCGCGAGCGAGAGAAAGCCACCAAGCATAAGCTCGAACTCATCGACCAGGGTTCGCAGCTGTTCGCTGCTGCTTGCCGTGAATCGGAAATTGACTTGGCTAAGGTGCAGCCCTCGGGCGATGAAGAACTCAAACGGAACGCCTATGCTGATCGCTATGGCGAGGAGATGAGCTGGCTCTATGAGTGAGAATCCTAAGCGCATCTTAGTTGACACCAACGTGTGGCTTGATTATTTCATCCCCTCACGACGTGGTCGTTCGGCCACGATTGAGTTTTTGCGTGATGCGTGTACGGCTCAGGCTGAGCTGATATATGCGGCGACATCGTCCAAAGACCTGTTCTATTTGATTTCGAGCGAACATAAGGCGTGGTATCGGCGCGAGCATGGTTCGCTGTCTCAAGATGTCGCTTCGGCGGCGACATCACTCGCATGGGATTGTCTTGATGTGTTGTCGCAACTTGCTACGCCCGTGCCCTGCGATCTGAGCGACATATGGATGGCGAGTAAGCAGCGTAAGCTCCATAGCGATTACGAAGACGATTTAATCATCGCGGCAGCGATGCGCGCAAAGGCAGACCTTCTGGTCACCAACGATGTCAAGCTCTGCTCACACGCACCAGTCGCCGCAATGAGTGTAAAAGACGCAAAGAATTACTTAGCAACGCTCTATCAATTTGAAGACCCCACAGGTCGAATAAAAGTCAGCGAATGTCTCCAGGCAGGGCCGCGCCAGCCAGTCCATATAGGTTGAACAAAAGTCAGCGAGAGCCCGTCTGGGCGAGCAAGGTGCCTTGAAAGAGGAGGGCATTGGCCTTCTGGCCATGCCCGACGATTGAAAGGCAGATTGCCGTCCAGACGGGGTCGCAGCGTCGAGTGGTCCGCCGTTCGTTAGAACGGCGGAACAAGATTAGTGTTCGATCCAGCAGCGCAGGGTCTCGCCTGCCTGCAGGTGACGCAGATTCTCCGCGGCGATGTCGACGACGTTGTTGAGGGTGGCGGCCAGATGGAACCAGCCAGAGACGTGCGGCGTGATGAGCATGTTGGGCGCATCCCACAAGGGGCTTGTCTCAGGTAGCGGTTCGGGATCGGTGACGTCGACCGCGGCGCCGGCGAGATGTCCCGACTCCAGAGCGGCAACCAAATCGTCGGCAACCACAAGATCGCCGCGGCCGCCGTTGGCAAAGAAGGCGCCCGGCTTCATCGCGGCGAAGAACTCGGCGTTCGCCAGACCGCGGGTCTCGGGTGTGCTGGGCATAAAGGATGCGACGACGTCTGCCTCGGCCAGGCGCTCAGACAAGGCATCCATGCCGTCCATGTCCTCAAACACAATGGGGTAGACGAGCGGATGGCGCTTGATGCCGCGGACGTGTGCGCCCATGCTGCGGCAGAGCGTGGCAAAGTGGCCGCCGATATCGCCCGCGCCCAGCACCAGCACGTTGGCATTTTTGAGCGAGGTGACCGGACCCAAGTCCTCCCAGCG
>CABQMC010000021.1 GCA_902465115.1 uncultured Collinsella sp. | reverse complement strand
TCTCGCGAGACGCGAGGGAGGCGACGGTCGATGCCGTGGCGTCCTCGGCGGCTGCCGACAGGCTCAGGCGGCTCGCGGACAGGGATATCTCCGTCGGCGAGCCCGGTCGCCTCGTTGTCGACGGTGTTTGGTACCAGCGCGCCTATATCGCTAAGTCCGAGACCTCGCAGATTTATGGCAGGCGGGGCATCGCCGCTACGCTTACCGTGCTGCTGCTCGACGGATCCTGGCGGCGCGAGGTCGCCCAGGAGTTCTACGCCCGGGAGGACGAGGACCAGACCGGCCTGGACTTCCCCCATGACTTCGAGTTCGACTACGGCGGATCGGTCGCAAGCCGGTCGGTCACCGTCGATGGGCTGGTGCCTGCCGACCTTAAGCTCACGATCTTCGGTCCCGCGTCGTCACCGCGCATCACCGTGACGCAGGGGGACTTCATCAACGTCTACTCCGCGGACGTTGAAGTGCCTGGCGGCTCCAGGCTTATCATCGACGGCTCGAGCTTCCCCAAGACGATCAAGCTCGTCGGCATGTACGGTGAGACCGAGGACCGCTTCGCCGACGGCATGCGCGGAGAGGGCGCGGGAAGCGGCTCCTACTGCTTCGAGCAGCTGCGGCCGGGCACGTCCTCTGTCTCGTGGGACGGCTCGTTCGGCTTCACCATGACCCATTATCTTGAGGAGGGGGAGCCGCCTTGGAGCTCATAGTCTCCGACAGCGCCGGCAGGACGCTTTTCCCGATTTCGAACTTCGAGCTGGATATGGACTCGGGCTGGGGCGACGGCGTCGACAACTCGTTCGATCTCGTGGTGCGCGACTCGTCCGTACCGTTGCCGGAGGCCGCTTGGCGTGTTTTCGCCGACGGCCTGGAGATCGGCGGGCGCGTCGAGGGCTTTGAGCTCAAGACTGGCCGCACTTCGTCCGAGCTGCACTGGACCGGGTCGACCTGGACTGGAGTGCTCGAGAAGCGCCTTCTGTGGCCCGATCCGGGCCAGGACTACCTTGTCCTCTCTGGGGACGCAAACGCCGTGCTGCGCTCCGCGGTTAAACGGCTCGACATCGGCTCCCTCTTCACAGTTCCCGATGCCGACGCCGGGGTGAGCGTAAGCTACCGATGCAACAGGGACGCACCCGACGCTTGGACCAACCTTAGGCTGGCGATGCGCTCCGCAGGCCTTCGCCTCGATGCGAGGTGGGTGGGCGGATCGTGCAGGCTCCAGGCGGTGAAGGTGACAGACTGGCGCGGCAGGGTCGACTCCGATCTCGTTAACTTCGACCTCAAGAGCGACCTGCTCGTCACCAATCACCTCAAGGCGGCCGGCAAGGGCGAACTTGCGGCCAGAGATGTCGTGGACGTCTACGCCGACCGGGAAGGCGGCGTAGGCACCGTGAAGGCGATGGCCGGCGTCTTCGAGCTCGAGGAGTACTACGACGCCAACAACACCGAGGGCGACGATCTCCGCGATCAGGCACTCAGCCGACTCAAGGACAAACAGTCCGAGGGCAGCGTGACCGTGACGGTCAACGAGGGCGTCGAGTTCGGCCTCGGCGATATCGTCGAGGCCAGGCACTATTCGCCAAACGTGACGGTCTCGGTCGAGATCAGCAGCAAGATCGTAAAGGCCGCGGGGTCGGGCTACAGCGCCACGTATGGTGCATCGCCTGGTGCGGTGGGGAGATAGGAGACTGCTATGAAGCAGATAGAACTCATCGGCCCGCCCCTTTACCAATGGGATACGGGTCGGCGCGTTCACATCGCGTTGCAGGGGGTGACGGAGGCACATTTCGCCGTCGCCGGATCGGAACGCGCATTGGTCGTCCCGGTCGTGGGCGGAGAGGCCGTGGTGCCCTCGCTTCTGCTTACTGCGGGCGTTGACATGGCCGTTTGGGCGAGCGATGGGCGCGACACGCACGCGCGCGCCGTGCTCAAGGTGCGCCCGAGGGCCAAGCCGGACGGCTACATCTACACCGATGACGAGGTCAAGACCTGGGCTGATGTCGAAGATTGGGTGCGAGAGCAGCTGAGGGCCGTAGGCGAGCCCGGCACGAAGTGGTATGTCGGGGGCGGCACCCCCGCCATAGGTGGTCGCGTCGGGGACCTCTATCTCGACAGTGAGACGGGCACCTATTATCGCTACGGCGAGATTGGAGATACAAATGGCTAACGCATGGAACCAAGTTGGAACGCTCAAGGGCCCCAAAGGCGACAAGGGCGCGACCGGCAACGCCGGCCCCAAGGGCGGCAGCGTCCGCGTGGCGAGCGTCAATATCCCGTCGGAAGGCGAAGTCGCATTCTTGGCGCTTTCCCCGTCTGACGGCGTGCAGGTCGGCGACCTCGTGCTCGATGCCAAGGGAAGTGTCTATCCCATTTCGGCGGTGGATCCGGGCAGGTCTACCGCCCGAGTCGGTTCCGCCATCAACGGCGTGAGCCTCAAGGGGCCCAAAGGCGAAACGGGCGACACTGGCCCCAAAGGTGCCGACGGCACGTCCATAACGGTCAAGGGCGCGGTGAGCAGCGAGTCCGCGCTGCCGTCCGATGCCGCCATCGGCGACACCTACGTCACGAGCGACAACGGCCACATGTGGGTGAAAACCGCCGCGACCGGTGATGCGCAGTGGACGGACCTCGGCGAAATGAAGGGGCCCAAGGGCGACAAGGGGGCCACGGGCGAAAAGGGTGCCAGGGGCGACACCGGCCCCAAGGGCGCACAGGGGCCGGCTGGCCCAGGCATTACGTTCGGCCAAGGGGCTCCTACGGCAGCGTCGCAGGAGGGAGCCGTCTACATTGATACGGCAGACGGCTTTAAGGTCTACCAGTACGGTACGAGTGCCTAGTGAAGGGGGAGCGATATGGCGTGGACTAACATCGGATCGCTGAAGGGTCCCAAAGGCGATAAGGGCGATACCGGTGCCAGGGGAGCGCAAGGGGCCCAGGGGCCGCGAGGGGAGACCGGCCCGATCGGGCCGACTGGCCCGATCGGGCCCAAGGGCGCCGACGGCACCTCAGTGACCGCTGGGACTGGCGCACCGACAGGTACTGCCGTGGTCGGTTCGGTCTACATCGACGCGAGCACGGGCAACCTGTACACCTACAAGGCCTAGCGGGTGACGGCGAAATGGCCTGGATCAAGTTGGGCAACATAAAGGGGCCTGCCGGGGAGACGGGGCCACAGGGTCCTGCAGCCTCGACCGCCCAGACGTTCCTCGCTGCACACCCTGTGGGCTCCCTCTATATGGAAAGCAAGGGCAAAAACCCAGGTGCCACCTATGGGGGAACGTGGGTCATGCGGGACAGCCAGAACGGCTTTATATGGGAAAGGACGGCTTAAATGGAGATAGTGACCGGTAAAGCGGGCGTGCCACACGTCAGCTCGGCCGACGACGGCCGCCGCATTGCGGGCGAAGTCGGCACTGGCAGCTATGTGCTGCAGACGGGCGGCAAACTGGCCCCATCTCTCGTCGACGCGAACACCGTCCGTATCGCGACCGGCGACATGATCGTGCAGGGTCGCCATATCGGCGTCACCTCGCCCGAGGACGTCAAGGTGGCGAGCGGCTCGCAAGGCAAGAAGCGCATGGACTACATTTGTGTCCATTACACCCGCGATGTGAGCGGGTCCAGCCCGACCCTTGTCGAGACGGTCGAGTGGAAGGTTCTCCAGGGAACCCCCGGCTCGAGCGCCGCCGCGCCGTCGGTGCCGAAAGGCTCTATCCTGGACGGTGACGCTGACGTGACGGTCCCGATCTGCTCGGTGACATTCGACGGACTGACGACGGGTCAGCCTAAGCTTCTCATCCCCAAACTGACTCCCCTGGCAGACCTCGGGGATTCTGTATCCCCGGTTTCCGTTGATTGCGGCATTACCAATCTGCCGACTACTGTCCGCATGGTTGGAAATATTGTTGTGGTCACGGTGTCCGGCACGCTAAAGAGTGCTGTAGGGGCCTGGGGAATGCTGACATTAAGTAACGCAGTGCCAATGACAAGAGATAGGCATAACTCGCTCCTCATTTCGCAAGACACAACCGACCCCCGCATCTTGCTGTCGGTAACAGGGACCCATCTATTCATAGAGTCAAAAGGGGCCTCGATACCCCAGGGCTCCTGGATGTTCGGCCAGCTTGTATATCTCTGCGTGTAGCATTCTGTATCCTAATTGGCAATCCAGATGCAGTGTCCAATGTTGTGCCCTTGGCTAACAGCTACCGCGCTAATAAAGACAACTTTGCCAGATTTCTGAACCTCGACTTCTGCAGTGCTGTTGTTGACGATGCCGCTTGAAGATGTACGCACAGCCGGCGCAAGGAATGATTGAGTCGGACGGAATTCAACGGGCAACGTCCCTGCATTCCATAACTGTGATGATTCCTGAATGAAATTCCAAGACATCTCTACCAGGAAGCCTATTTTACGGTAAGCCACATAGGGACCCGAGAAGTCTTTCCCATATAAGAACTGATAGCCAACCTCGCGGGATACAGAATGCTAGAAACAGCAAAACATCACCGGGATAGTCTCGGCATCGCCCTTATAAGTCTGCACTATCATCCAACGCTGTTTCCCCGCCGACGAGACCGCCGCCTGGCGAATAAATCGCACGCCGGACAGTGGAAAGGCGAGCACGAAATTTCTGGCCTTGATTTCCGTATCGAACTCGTCGTAATAAAACGGGCCGTACTGCTTATTAGCAGAAAAAGTCACGCTGCGCACGACATGGGATACAGAATTCCTACCCGCCGAGTATCAACCGCTCCACCACCCTTTGTGCGTCCTTGCAGATGCGCGGCCTCGGCACGATGTAGTGCTCGTATGCCGTGCCGATATCGGTGTGTCCCAGCATCATGGCCACGGTCTCAATACCCACGCCTGCCTCCACGGCGAGCGTCGCCCACGTGTGACGGCATTCCGTCATCGAGGTCCAGGCGGCTCCGGCTTGGCGACATGCGGATTTGATGTGCCGCGCAATGGCGTCGGGCGACAGTTCGCACAGCCAGCCCGAGCGGCCTTTTCGCAGCGCGCGCAGGCGGTTGACGGCGAAGCGGGGGAGCCAGCAGGACCGCGCGGAGCGCTCGGTCTTCGGCGCCTCGACGACCTCATTGCCGCGCACGACTTGCCTCGAACGGCGGATGCGGACCTCACCGGTGCGCAGGTCGATGTCCGACCACTTGAGGCCGCACGCCTCGCCGCGCCGCAGCCCGAGGGTTACCGAGCAGATTGCGACCGCCTCGCACTCGTGTCCCCACAGCGCGCGGAGGTATGCACGGACCTGGCTCGCCTCCATCGTGCGTGGGCAGTGCGCCGGCTTGTGCGGTAGCTCGACACCGGCGGCGGTTGGGTCGTACATCCGCACACCGAGACGGCGGATGGCCCAGCGGATAACCTGCCGCAGGGTCTTGTATGCCTTTTCGGCGGCCCCCGGCAGATCAAACGAATCAATCCAGCCCTGTACGCCCTCGGGCGTTATCGCCTCGAGTTCCAGCTCGCCCCAGCGAGGTAGGACGTGCAGCGCTAGCGCGCTCTCGTATCCGGCCAGGGTGCAGGCGCGCAGCCTGCCGCGCTTATCGTCCATGTACCTCGAGGCGGCCTCTGCAACTTTCATCATGGTCTCCAATCCCGTAAATCCCAGACGCGTGGGCTCTCAAGGAGAGGATACGCGCGTGGGATTTCTGCCACGAGAGGTCGAGAGAAAGGAGTCTAAATGGCATTGATCGGGACCCTTGTCGGGCCCGCAGTGCGCCTGGCGACAGACGGGAGGGGCCTCCCGATTCTCGCGTCTGATGAACCTGAGGTCCCTGAGGGTTTCAAGGCGGACATGGCGTATGAGCAGCGGGGCGGTTCCATCTACCAAGTATGGAGTGTCGTGCCAGACAGGGTGCGCGATGACGCGGTGCGGCTTGCTGCCATGTCCGCCGAGACTCTCGGTGATGTGGACGCGCTGAAGGTACCCCAGCTCATCCGGCCGTGGTATGTGGGTGAGGCCTCGTATGCCGCTGGCGCGCGCGTGGCATATGGAGGCGACCTGTACAAGTGCCTGCAGACGCATGCACCCCGTATCGGATCTGAGCCCGATACGGCTCCGGAGCTTTGGGAAAGAATCAACCATTAAGGAGAAAAATGTTTTACGGACAATTTGTATCTGGGTCTGTCTACCTGACTACGGACGGCTCCGGCCTGCCGATTCGCGAGGCTGCGGAACCCAACCCCGACGCCGGTTACCACACGGTGCTCGCCTATGAGCAGCATGACGGCGCCATCTGGCAGGTGTGGACTCTCGTTCCCGATGCCGGAACGCCTCAGGACGCTGCCCTCATGCTCGCCCAGATCCAGGCGGCCGCCCTCTCCGACGATGATGCGTTGAAGGTTCCGGCGCTCTATCCACTCTATGCATGCGGTCATGTCTATGAGCAAGGAGCCCGCGTGCTCTGGCAGGGCACGCTCTACAAGGCCATCTCCGGCCACACGGCGACCGCTGCGGACCCCGTTTCCGACCCTCAGCACTGGGCGAAGGTCGTGGCGTCCACGGCCGGCGGCGAGGGCGTTCCCGAGTGGGTCGGCGGCAAGACGTACGCTAAGGGCGACCGAGTCTCTAAGTACGGCAAAGTGTATGAGTCGCTAATGGATGAGAACACGCTGGAGCCGGGCGCCTTCGGTTCTGACAGCGCCTGGACCATCGTGAGCAACGGTTAGGGGAGGTTCGCATGCCCAACATGCCCGTACAGCTAACTGAACCTCAGGTCTGGGCCATTAGCATTGCATGCGCACTAATGCTCATGGACATCGTCACCGGCTTCATCAGCGCCGTCATCAACGGTACCGTTTCGAGCTCCAAGATGCGCGAGGGGCTCGGCCACAAGGCGCAGCTCCTCTGCGTTATCCTGCTTTCCATCATCATCGAGGCGGGCACGCAGCATGTCGTGGGCCTTGGCCTGGGCGGCGTGACCGTCACGGTCGTTTGCGCCTACATCGCCCTCATGGAGGTCGCGAGCTGCATGGAGAACGTCTGCTCAGGCTATCCCGAGCTGCGCGACACCCCGCTCATGCGCATCTTCAAGCACGATGGAGGAGGCGACGCTAGTGGCGATCACTCAGCGTGAGGCCTTCGCGCAGGTAATTGAGCACCTCGTCTCGCATGACGGGGGAGCGGGACACGGCTATTCCCAGATAAACCGCATGGGCGACGGCACCACGGAGGTCATCACTCTTTCCGATGGCACGACTGTGACCGTCGCGGGCGGCGACCGTGACTGTAGCTCAGCGGTGATAACCGCCCTGCGCGCCGTTGGCGTGAACACGTTCGGCGCCACCTATACCGGCAACATGCGCACGCAGTTGCTCAAGACCGGGCTTTTCGGATGGCGAAAGATGGGCGTAAAGTCGGCGCGGCGCGGCGACATCTATCTCCACGAGAGGCATCACACCGCCGTGTGCATCTCTCCCTACGGCTCCATACGCGGCGACATGCTGGCGCAGTTTTCCATCTCGGAAAAAGGCACCGTCACCGGTGCAGAGGGCGATCAGACGGGGCGCGAGAGCAACATCAAGCCGTACTACAGCTATCCGTGGGACGGCACCTTGTACTGGCTCGGCGACGGCAAGACGCTCAGCGGCACACACACTGAGGTCAGGGATAACACCGTCTCGAGCCTCGGTGACACGCGCTACCTCGGTCCCAAGATGATTAGGGAGCTTCAGCGCCAGCTTGGGACCTCCGCCGACGGGGTCATCTCGGGCCAGTGGCTCACTAACAAGTCTTATTTCTGGGCCGTCGATGCGGGCTGCGTCGAGTGGGCGAAGGCCGGAAAAGGTTGCGGCTCTGATATGGTCCTGGCGCTTCAGCGCAAAGTGGGTTGCAAGATCTACCCTGAGTTCTGCGGTGTCCAGGCTCGCCAGATGAACAGCGGAACCATCAAACAGCACCAGCGTTGGCTTATCGCACATGGTATCTCGTGCGGCTCGTCAGGCGCCGATGGCTACCACGGCCGTGACACCAACGTCGCGATCGGCAAGGCGCTGGTCCGTGGGTTGTACCGATGACCCTCGATTATTGATTGGCAACAAACGAAAAAGCCCCCTCCCTGGTTGTCCAGGGAGGGAGCTTTTTTTGAATTAAAACAAGACGATTCGTCAGCTCGACGGTGACCCTAGCGTATCCCCAAATAATCCCAAGTGCGCGTGCTAACCCGTTTTATGCGCTTCTGCCGTTGTTGTCGTACTTAAACCAGCAGGTAAACGGTGTGTTCGTTTTTGTCGTTCTTACAGGTCAGTACTGTAACATCTAAGCGCCAAAATCGGCTCCTCCTGTTACAGATTGAGATGTTTGAAGCGGTGAGCTTACGGGCCGAACCTGGGGCCCTTGTTGCCGTCCTTGAGGTCGGCGGTGTCCACTCGTAGGGTGTGCGTTACGCGATTGTTTCGAAACGGGCGGGAAACACAACGGGCCGGCGATGCTCCTAGTATGCCTATTCAACTGACTGTCTAAATATCTAGGGGAGGATCGCGATGCAGGCAGATTCCGCTCAGCAGCAGGGCCTTTATCGCCCCGAATTCGATCACGATGCGTGTGGCATCGGCGCGCTTGCCGATATCAACGGTGAGCGCCATCACCAGATTCTGGACGACGCGCTGTCCATTCTGGTCAACTTGGAGCACCGCGGCGGTACGGGACTCGAGAAGAACACCGGCGACGGCGCCGGCATCCTGTTCCAGGTTCCGCATCACTTTTTCCGCAAAGAGGCTCAAAAGTGCGGCCAGATTCTGCCGGCAGAGGGCGACTATGGCGTGGCCATGCTGTTCTTCCCGCAGGACGACAAGGGCGTAGAGGATGCCCGCCGCGTGTTTGAGGAGGGCTGCGCCGAGGCCGGCGTGCCGCTGCTCTTTTGGCGCGAGGTGCCGGTCGACCCGCACGACCTGGGCGAGACAGCCCGCGCCTGCATGCCCACTATCCTGCAGGCTTTCCTGGGCCGTCCGGACGACACGCCCGCCGGCGACGCCTTCGAGCGCCGCCTGTACGTGTGCCGCCGCACCATCGAGAAGAAGGCTGACGCCGAGTTTGCCCTGCGCAACAAGATCTTCTATGTGTGCTCCATGAGCTCGCGCACCATCGTGTACAAGGGCATGTTGGTCGCCACGCAGATGCGCCGCTTCTTCATCGATCTCAACGACGCCGCCGTCAAAACGGCCGTGGCGCTCGTCCACTCACGCTACTCCACCAACACCACGCCCAGCTGGGAGCGCGCGCACCCCAACCGCTTTATCATCCACAACGGCGAGATCAACACCCTCAAGGGCAACGTCAACTGGATTCGCGCCCGCGAGCCCAATCTGTACAGCCCCGTGCTGCAGCACGATCTTGAGCGTGTGATGCCCATCATCAACCGCGAGGGCTCCGACTCCGCGATTCTGGACAACGTGCTCGAGTTCTTGGTCATGAACGGCCGTCCGCTCACGCGTGCCGCATCCATGCTGCTGCCCGAGCCGTGGGACCACAACGACAGTCTGAGCGAGGAGCGCCGCGCCTACGACGCCTACCAGTCCATGCTCATGGAGCCGTGGGACGGCCCGGCGGCCATCGCCTTTACCGACGAGAACATCCTGACGAGCGGCTGTCTGGGGCCGGGCCAGATGCTCGAGGTCGATTTTGCCCGCGGCCGCGTGATCTACAACGACGAGCTGCGCGCCCGCTATGCTAAGGAAAAGCCCTACCGTGATTGGATTGCCGAGGAGACGCTGACCGTTGACGCGCTTGATGAGCCCGTTGCGGCAACGCCCGCCGAGGACGCCGAGGTGCCCGCCGCCGTGCGCATGGCCAAGCTCGGCTACCACTGGGATGACGTCGACGAGGTCGTGCGTCCCATGGCCCAGCAGGGCAAGGCGCCGCTCGCCTCGATGGGCATCGATGCGCCGCTGGCCTGCCTGTCCAAGAAGACGCGCTCGTTCTTCGACTACTTCTATCAGCTGTTCGCTCAGGTCACGAATCCGCCCATCGATGCTCTTCGCGAGCATATGGTCACCTCGACCACGCTCTACCTGGGCAACCACGGCAACCTGCTCGAGGACTCCCGTACGGCCTGTCAGCTGGTGCGCCTGGAGCGTCCGCTGCTGAGCGAGGAGGAGTTCGAGCGTATCTGCGCCATCGACCGCGTGGGCTTTAAGACCCGCCGTTTCCGTGCCGTCTACCGCCGCGATGCCGGCGAGGGTGCGCTGCAGGCTGCGCTCAAGCAGCTTGCAGAGGACGTTGAGGCCGCGGTCCGCGACGGCGTGAACATCGTGGTGTTGAGCGATCGTGCCGCTGCGGGCGAGGTGCCCGTACCGTCACTGCTCGCCGTGGGCTGCGTGCACAACCACCTGATCCGCGCCGGCGTGCGTACCTTTGCCGACATCGTGGTGGAGTGCGGCGACGCTGTATCCCCGCACGACTTTGCGGCACTGGTGGGCTACTCCGCGAGCGGCATCTATCCGTACAACGCACATGCGTGCATCCGCGATCTGGCGGCACGCGGCGACCTGGACGTGACGGCCGAGCAGGGCATCGCCAACTACAACAAGGCTGCGACCGCCGGCATCGTCTCCATCATGTCCAAGATGGGCATCTCCACGGTGCAGAGCTACCATTCGGCGCAGATCTTCGAGGCCGTGGGCTTCACTCCGGAGTTCGTCAACGCGTACTTCGCCGGCACGGTGAGCCGTGTGGGCGGTATGGGTGTCGAGGACGTTGAGCGCGAGCAAAACGAGCGCTACGACGCCGCACTCGCTATCCTTAAGAGCCCGGCTCCCGATCAGCTGCCCACGTTGGGCCTGACCAAGTGGCGCCCGCTCGGCGGCGAGGATCACCTCATCGATCCGCAGACCGTCTACTTGCTGCAGACCGCCTGCCGCGAGGACAGCTACGACACCTTTAAGGAGTACAGCGCTCGCCTGCACCGCACCGGCCGTGCCGTGCGTCTGCGCGACTTGCTGGACTTTGATGCCAGCGGCCGCACTCCGGTGGCACTCGACGAGGTGGAGCCCGCGCTCAACATCGTCCGCCGCTTTAACACCGGCGCCATGTCGTACGGTTCCATCAGCAAAGAAGCACACGAGTGCATGGCCATCGCCATGAACCGCCTGCACGGTCGTTCCAACTCGGGCGAGGGCGGCGAGGATTCGCGTCGCGAGACCCCGCTGGCCAACGGTGACTCCAAGAACTCCGCCATCAAGCAGGTGGCAAGCGCGCGCTTTGGCGTGACGAGCCGCTACCTGTGCAGCGCCTTCGAGATTCAGATCAAGATGGCCCAGGGGGCCAAGCCCGGCGAGGGCGGCCACCTGCCCGGCAAGAAGGTCTACCCCTGGATCGCCGAGGTCCGTCAGTCCACGCCCGGCATCGGCCTGATCTCGCCCCCGCCGCACCACGATATTTACTCTATCGAGGACCTGGCAGAGCTGATCTTTGACCTTAAGAACGCCAACCCCGGCGCACGCGTGTCGGTCAAGCTGGTCAGCGAGGCCGGTGTCGGCACCATCGCCACCGGTGTGGCCAAGGGCGCTGCCGACAAGATCTTGATCAGCGGCCACAACGGCGGCTCCGGTGCCGCGGCGCGCGATTCGATCTGGCACGCCGGTCTGCCGCTGGAGCTTGGCCTTGCCGAGGCCCAGCAGACGCTGCTGCAAAACGGCCTGCGCTCGCGCGTGGTGCTCGAGGCCGACGGCAAGCTCATGGACGGCAACGATGTTGCTGTCGCCTGCCTGTTGGGCGCCGAGGAGTTTGGCTTTGCGACCATGCCGCTCATCTCCATGGGCTGCCTCATGCAGCGCGACTGCCAGCAGGATACCTGCCCGGCCGGCATCGCTACGCAAAACTGCCGCCTGCGTCGCGGCTTCCGCGGCAAGCCCGAGCACGTTGAGCACTTTATGCTCTTTGTTGCCGAGCAGCTGCGCGAGGTCATGGCGAGCCTGGGCTTCCGCACCGTCGACGAGATGGTCGGCCATCCCGAGTGCTTGCGCCAGATTGAGGTCCCGGGCAACCGCAAGGCCAACCTGCTCGATCTGTCGCCCGTGCTGGCGAGCGCGACCTGCGAGTTCGGTGCCCACATCCCGGGTGCCGACGGTCGTCACTTCCTGCCGCAGATGGCTGCGGACAGTGAGCTCGACAAGACGCTCGACTCCACGTTGTTTGTGCCCTATACGGCCGATGCCCGTGCGCACCTGCGTCCGATTCGCTTCCGCGCCGATATCGCCAACGTCAACCGCTGCGTGGGCACCATCTTGGGCAACGCGGTGACCAAGGCGCATCCCGAGGGCCTGCCCGCCGGCTCCATCACCATCGATTGCGATGGTTCGGCCGGTCAGAGCTTTGGCGCCTTTCTGCCGCGCGGCATTACGCTCAACGTGTGCGGCGACGCCAACGACTACTTTGGCAAGGGCCTTTCGGGCGGCGAGGTGTCGGTGCGCCCCAACCCGCATGCGACCTACAAGTTCGACGAGAACATCATCGTGGGCAACGTTGCGTTCTTTGGCGCTACGAGTGGCCGCGGCTTCATTAACGGCCTGGCCGGCCAGCGCTTTGGCGTACGCAACTCCGGTGCCACGGTGGTGGTCGAGGGCTGCGGCAACCATGGCTGCGAGTACATGACGGGAGGTCTGGCGCTCATCCTGGGCGAGGTCGGGCAGAACTTCGCCGCCGGCATGACGGGCGGCGTGGCTTACGTCTTTGACCAGTACGGCACGCTCGATGCCCGTGTGAACCACGAGAGCGTTGAGCTCAAGGCCCCGACGGCCGGCGAGCTGGCGCAGATTCGTGCGCTCATCCAGGAGCACGTGGACGCGACGCAGAGCCCTCGCGGCATTAAGCTGCTCTACAGCTTTGAGACGATGAGCAAGCACTTTGTGAAGGTCATTCCGACCGAGTACGAGCGCGTGCTGGCGATTGTCGCCGCCGCCGAGGCCGTCGGCAAGACGCATGAGCAGGCCGAGGAGCTGGCGTTTGACATCGTGACCGGTCGCGCCGACGCCGCCGATGTCGCTCGCTTTGATGCGGCGGGTGGTGTCGCTGGCGCTGTGCCCGCCGCCAGCTCTGTTGCTTCGACCAAGAAGGAGGCGTAAGTGCCATGGGTAAGCCCGGTGCTTTTCTTGATATCGATCGCGTGACCCACGGGCTGCGCCCCGTGGAGGAGCGCAGCCGCGATTTCGATCCGCTGTACGTGGAGCTCGACGACGATGCGCGCCGTGCCCAGGC
>CABQMC010000020.1 GCA_902465115.1 uncultured Collinsella sp. | reverse complement strand
GAACTTCTGACCTCTTCCGTGTCAGGGAAGCGCTCTCCCCCTGAGCTAAACGCCCGATCAAGGGTGCGCAAGCGCGCAAGGGATAATATAACGGAGCCTGAACTCGGTGGCAAGAACATTTTTAAAAATCGCTTACATTGTGGAATTCGGGGGCTTTGCCATATCCATTTCAAAAGAGCCTGCTGCCGCGATTTGGCTGTCGCATAATGCAAGGCCATTGCGGTATCGAGCTATGGAAAGACGCCTGCGGAATTGTCCTACCGATAAGCGGACAAGCCTCCAGCTGGTGACTTCGCCGTGGTAAGGTAAGCCGAATTGTTTCCAGGCTGTTTCGGGGGAGTGGAATGAGCAAAGAGTGTGTCGAGCAGGTCGAAGGCGCAGGGGCTTCGGTGCCGATGACCGATATATCGAACATTGATGTGCCCGAGGGCACCGACGAGCTCAGCCGCAACACCCGTCGCGCATGGCGCGACCGCCTGAACAGCGCTTCGACGCGCAAGATGATCACGGGCGTCTTGGCTACGCTGGTGGGCGGTTCGTTTTGGGGCTTCTCGGGCACCAGCGCGAGTTTTTTGTTCGATACCTACCATGTCGATACGCTGTGGCTTATGAGCGTGCGTCAGATTCTCGCCGGTCTACTCTTTATGGCCGTGGTTGTTACGCGCGACCGCGAGCGCCTGGTTAAGCTCTGGACCACACCCGCCGATCGCAAGCAGCTGCTGCTCTTTACCGCCTTTGGCCTGCTGTTCAACCAGTTTTGCTATCTTTCGGCCGTGCGCCTGACGAACGCCGGAACCGCGACGGTGCTCCAGTGCCTGCAGCTCGTTATCATCATGGGCTACGCCTGCGTGACCGATCGCCGCATGCCGCGTACTCGCGAAGTCATCGGCATTGGCCTGGCTCTGGGTGGAACCTTTTTAATTGCCACCGGCGGCGACCCTACCAGCCTGAATATTTCGCCGCTTGGCCTGGCAGCAGGTCTTATGTGTGCGGTCAGCGCCGCGTGTATGGCGGTGATTCCCGCCAAGATCCTGCCCGAATACGGCAGCCCCATCGTCACGGGTTCGGCAATGCTCACGGCGGGCGTGGTCTCGTGCGTCTTCGTGCAGCCCTGGGCGCATATGCCGGCGCTCGACGCTGCCGGCGTCGAGGCGCTCGCGGTGTTCGTGGTTATCGGCTCGTTTTTTGCTTACATGCTCTATATGCAGGGCGTTAAGGACATCGGCTCGGTACGTGCGAGCCTCATCGGAACTGTGGAGCCGGTTTCGGCGACCATCACCAGCGCCGTTATGCTGGGTACGGTGTTTTTGCCGACCGACCTTATCGGCTTTGCCATGATCATCGTGATGATGTTCCTCACGGTGTAGTTGACGCCGCCGCCAAGACGGAAAAGGTGTTGTGCCGCATTTTCGCCAATTGACGTCCGTGTCTGGAGTTTAGCTGTCGATGCTCAAAATGCCATAAACTAGTAACGTTATGGACTTTTTCATTGCGACTCAATTGCGAGGATTTCTTTATGGCTGGTAATCACTTTAAGGGCAGCGATAGCGGCCGTCCTGCAGTTCCGCCGCGTCCGAACGGGGCTGGTAAGGCCGGCACGCCGGGCGGCGCTGGACAGGGCGGTTCCGGTAAGCGCGTGTCCCCGGGCGAGACGGCGATGTTCACCGCTCTGTACGAGCAGTCTCAAAAGGCAAAAAAGACCGGCCGTGCAAGAGGGAATGTCTTTGCGGGCGGTGCAACCTCCGCGTCGCAGCCGAGCGGGGCTCCTTCGGTGCCTGCGAACAACGCAGGTGCTGCCAACGCCGCGAATGCTGCCGGCAACGTTAATGCCGGCAAGGCCGCCAACAATACTCCCTCTGCCGGTGGCGCGGGGCTTACGGGTAACCTTGGCACGATCTACACCGGCGCCTCCGAGACTGGCACGTTCGCCCGCCTGGATGATAGCGGTGCCGAGTTTGCGGGCTCGGGTTCCAAGGAAGATTATTACGATTTTGGCTTGAACTACGGTAGCGATGCTTCGTCGAGTTCGACCTCTGACGGTCTGGTCCGTCATCGCCATCGCAAGGGCGAGCGCAAAAAGCGTCACACCGGCGCCATTATTGCCGCTGTAGTCGCGGTGCTTCTCGTTGCGCTTGGCGCAAGCGGCTTTATGCTGCTTAACTCGGCAAAGACCGTAAAGAGCGAAGCGAAGGAGGCTGTCGAGATCGTCGGTGGCCTTAAGGACAAGGTCACGTCGGGCGATTTTTCGACGCTGCCTGACGACGCGAAGAAGATCGATGAGCTCTGCGACAGCATGAAGGCGGAGACTTCGAGCCCGCTGTGGACGGCGGCTTCGTTTATCCCGGTGTATGGCAGTGACATCAACGCAGCCCGCACCATGATTGACGCCCTGTCCGATGTCTCGAGCAATGCGCTGGTTCCCATGGCCGATAACCTTTCGCAGGCTACGCCCGGCAAGCTGTTCCAGGACGGCATGATTAACGTGTCCGCGCTGCAGGCGGTCGCCGATTCGCTTTCCAGCAGCTCGAAGGTGTTCAAGAGCGCCAACGAGAAGGTCCAGGGCATTGGCGATACTCATATTTCCCAGGTGACCGAGCTGGTCGATAAGGCCAAGGACGGCTTTGCCACCCTCAACGGCGCGGTTGACGCGGCGGAGAAGGTCGCCCCCGTCCTCCCCCAGATGCTCGGCGCCAACGGCCAGACGCGCAACTACCTTATGTACGCCATGAACAACGTCGAGATTCGTGCTTGCGGCGGCTTTGGCGGTTCGCAGGGCCTGATTTCGGTCACTGACGGCCAGATGTCGATTGGCGAGTTTGTTCCCCGCATTGGACTCAGCGAGGATGAGGCAGTCGAGAGCGTCGACGAAGAGGATGAGGCGCTGTTCGGCAACCACAGTAACCTGTACAACTCGGGCAATACCTATTCGCCTGATTGGCCCCGCAACTCGCAGCGTGTCGCCGCGCTGTGGAAGTCCCAGTATGGACAGGACGTTGATGGCGTCATCGGTATCGACCCGGTGTTCCTGCAGTATCTGCTGGGCCTGGTCGGTAATGTCTCGCTGCCCGACGGAACGGTTGTCGACGGCACCAACGCCGCAAAGGCCCTCATGCACGATGTGTACTGGAACTATCCGGTCGAGGAGTCGGACGGCATCTTTGCATCCGTCGCCAGCGCTGCCTTCGACAAGATCCTTGGCGGTATCGGCGATGTCGATGTTACGAAGCTTGTCAGCGCCGTTGAGCGCGGTGCCGAAGAGGGCCGTCTGATCGCGTGGATGAGAAACGATGATGAGCAGAATGCCATCAAAGAGACGGGCATTGACGCTTCGCTGCCCGATCCGGATGACCCGAGTGCCGATCCTGTTGCCGGCGTTTACTTTAACAACCTGAGCTTCTCCAAGCTCGACTGGTATCTGAACGCCGATACGCAGATTGGCCAGGGCATCAAGAACGGTGACGGCACGTGCTCCTATCGCATCACCGTTACCCTGACGAACATCATGACGCAGGAGGAGGCTGGCAAGCTGCCCGACTACGTTGCGGCGAGCGCACCCGATGCCGCGCGTGACGACGAGCGTCTGAATGTCTCACTGTTTGCCCCGACGGGCGGCAACATTACTGATCTGACCGTCGAGGGCACCCAGTTTGGTCTTGGCGCCGCTACGTGGCATGGAATCCCCTTCTATTCGGGCACCGTTGACCTGCATGCTGGCGAGACGACGACGATCACGTATACGCTGACCACGTCGGCCGAGGCGGGGGACAAGCCGCTTACGCTGCGTCAGACTCCTACATGCCAGGCGGCTCGCGACAGCGCGTCGGCGTAGGGTTTTTCTGGTAGCGCAGATAATCGAGTACCATTTTGGGGCGGACAGGCAATCTGTTCGCCCCTATTTTGTAAGGAGAGCGCATGAAGTACTTTGGCACCGACGGCTTTCGCGGTGAGGCCAACGTTGGGCTGACGGTAGAGCACGCTTATAAGATTGGCCGTTTTGTGGGCTGGTATTACGGCGCCAACCGCGAGCGCAAGGCACGCGTCATCGTGGGCAAGGACACGCGTCGCTCGAGCTATATGTTCGAGGCGGCGCTGGTGAGCGGCCTGGTCGCGAGCGGTGCGGACGCCTATATGCTGCACGTGATCCCCACGCCGGGCGTAGCGCATCAGACTGTGGAAGGCTGCTTCGATTGCGGCATCATGATCAGCGCGAGCCACAACCCGTTTTGCGATAACGGCATTAAGCTCGTCAACAGCGACGGCTTTAAGATGGACGAGGACGTGCTGGAGCTCATCGAGGACTACATCGATGGCAAGAGCGAAGTTCCGCTGGCCACGGGCAACCACATCGGTGCCACGGTGGACTACATGCAGGGCCGCAACCGCTACATTGCTTCGCTCATTGCAAGTGCGAACTTTTCGCTGCAGGGCGTCAAGATCGGTATCGACTGCGCCAACGGCTCGGCTTCCTCGGTGGCCAAGCCGGTGTTTGACGCGCTCGGTGCCGACGTGCGCGTGATCAATGCCGCGCCCGATGGCTTTAACATCAACGTCGACTGCGGCTCCACGCATATGGAGCGTCTGCAGCGCCATGTGGTGGAGCAGGGCCTGGACGTGGGTTTTGCCTACGATGGCGATGCCGACCGCTGCCTGGCCGTGGATGAGCGCGGTCGCGTGGTAGACGGCGACCAGATCCTGTACGTGTGCGGCGTGTATCTGAACAAGCACGGTCGCCTTTCGGGCGGTACCGTGGTGCCGACGATTGCCAGCAACTTTGGCCTGATCAAGTCGTTGGAGCTTGCCGGTCTGAGCGCCGTGACCAGCGGCGTGGGCGACCGTCACGTGTATGCCAAGATGCGCGAGGGCGGCTACAGCCTGGGCGGCGAGCAGACGGGCCATACGATCTTTGGCGATATCGAGCGCACGGGCGACGGCATTATGACCTCGCTGCGCGTGATGGAAGTGATTCGTGCCGAGCGCGAGACGCTCTCGCAGCTCACGGCTCCGTGCAAGCTGCTGCCGCAGGCGCAGGTGGCCGTGCGCGTGGCGGACAAGGACGCCGCGCTCGAGAACATGGGCGTGCAGAACGCCATCGCCGAGGCCGAGGTTGCGCTGGCAGGCGAGGGCCGCGTGCTCGTGCGCAAGAGCGGAACCGAGTCGGTTATCCGCGTGCTGGCCGAGGCGCCCGACCAAGCATCTGCCGATGCCGCCATGAAGCGCATCGCCGCCGCGCTCGAGGCTTTATAGCTACGCGGTTTTACCAAACCGCGTAGCTGCTCGACGCTGCAAACGGCCCCAAGCGGCAATCTGACGTTCAATTTCAAGGGCGCGACCAGAAGGTCAGCGCCCTTTCATTTCACGTCACCTTGCTCGCTTGGGGCCGTTTTCGCTGACGTTGCCAAGACATTAGCGTCAACGAACTAGTCATTGGGTACCTAGTTATTGGGTGAAAAAAGGGGACGCTGCGGATTGGTTCCGCGGCGTCCCCTTTGCGTTGACGTGTCGGTTATGCCTTACAGCTCGTAGAGCGTGGTGAACTTGTCCTGCAGGTAGCTGCAGTAGTAGCGGGCATCGAACGCCATGCCGCACGCGCCCTTGATGAGCTCCGGCGCGTCCTTGGCGCGGCCCCACTGCCAAATGTGCTCGCCCAGCCAGGCGCGGACGGGTGTCAGGTCGCCGCTCGCACAGGCGCCGTTGAGGTCGACACCGTCGCGGCACATGGCCGGCACAAACATGGCGTCGTAGGCGCTGCCCAGCGCATAGGTGGGGAAGTAGCCAAACGAGCCGCCGCTCCAGTGCGTATCCTGTAGGCAGCCGTGCGTGTCGTCGGGAACGGGAATGCCCAGGTACTCATCCATGAAGCGGTTCCAAAGCGCGGGGATATCCTTGGCTGTGGCCTCGCCGGCAAACAGCATGCGCTCGATCTCGTAGCGCACCATAACGTGCAGCGGATAGGTGAGCTCGTCGGCCTCGGTGCGGATCAGCGAAGGCTGCGCGATGTTCACGGCGTGGTAGAGCGTGTCCTCGTCGACGTCGCCGTAGACCTCGGGTGCGTGACGGCGCAGCACCTCGAGCAGCGGTCCCATAAAGGCGCGGCTGCGACCTACGGTGTTCTCGAAAAAGCGGCTCTGGCTCTCGTGGATGCCCATGGAGGTGCCGCCCTCAAGACAGGTGCGCGCATAGGCGGGATTGACGCCCAGCTCGTACATGGCGTGTCCCGCTTCGTGGATGATGCTGTAGACGTTGGAGATGCAATCGTCCTCGTAGATGTGTGTCGCGATGCGCGCGTCACCCACGGCAAAGCCCTCGCTAAACGGGTGCTCGGTAAAGGCAAGCGTGGTGTCGTTCAGGTTCAGGCCGACGAGCTTCATAAGGTCGAAGCTCATGGCGCGCTGGGCGGCCTCGGGCACGCGGGCGTGCAAAAAGTCGGCAGCGGGCTGCTGGCCGCGCTCGCCGATAGCGTGCACGAGCGGCACGACCGTCGCCTTGACCTCATCGCAAAACGCATCGAAGCTCTCGGCAGAAAGGCCGCGCTCGTACTGGTCGAGCCAAACATCGTATGGGTCGCGCTTGGGGTCCATGAGTTCGGCCTGATGCTTAAGTTGGGCGACGATTTTATCCACATAGGGCTCAAAACTCGCCCAGTCGTTGGCCGTCTTGGCCTTGTGCCACACGGCATCGGCCTCGCAGGTGAGCCTGGTCCAGGCCTCGGCCTCCTCGGTGGGGATGACGCTTGCCTCGCGCTGGTCGCGGCCGAGCACGCGGATCTCGTCGAGCAGCTGCGGGTTGTCGATCTTGCCGCCGGCGACGGTTTCGCGTGCCAGCGAGTGCACAAGTTCGACAGACTTTTTGCTGGTCAGGAGCTTGTGATGCTCGCCGGCAAGCGTGCCCATGGCGTCGGCACGGGCGGCAGCGCCGTTGGCAGGAGCAATCGTCGCTCCATCGAACTCGGCAATCTTGAGCAGGTACTCGCGAGTCCACAGCTTGCCCTCGAGTTTGCGGAACTTTTTGACGGCCTTGTCGACTTTAGCAGCCTTGACGCCCTTGGCAGCCTTTGCCACGGCGGCCTGGGCCTTCTTATCGAGTTTCTTTCCCATACCGTATCCTTAATCTCGCAGGCCGAGCGCCGCAGACGGGTGCGCGGCCAGTTTGCACAGCTACCTGCCTTGTACCCAGCGCGAACAAAACGGAACGCGGCGATGCGCTCGCGAAATGTGTTATCCTATAGCCCAATGCGTTGACGGAGAGGGTTTTGCCCGCCGTGTCGCCGGCAAGAGAGGGAAGGTCATGGGCTGCAAGCCTTCCTGCGGTGGCAAGGGCTAAGCGTTCACTCCCGAGCAGCGACCTCAACGGGCGCGCGGCCAGTGGCAGCAAAGCCCCAGTAGGGAAGCCGTGAGCCTCGCGACAAGAGGCGCAGAGTGGGCGCGGCGGGCCAGACATCCGCCGGGTCAAACAAGGTGGTACCGCGGAATTTAACCGTCCTTGGGCAATGCACATGCCCGAGGGCGGTTTTTTGTTACCGAACCGGGCCGCGCATCTGCAGCATCGGGCGGCGTCAGCCGCCCCGGCAAGCGAGATGCGCGAGAGACGAAAGGGAAGACATGAGTCTGATTGATGATCTGGTCAAACTCGAGGAAGAGGCCAAGGAGCTCGTCACTAGCGCCGACGACGCCGCCAAGCTCGAGGCTGCGCGCGTTGAGCTGCTCGGTCGCAAAGGCCGTATCACCGGCCTGATGCGCATGATGGGCAAGCTCGCTCCCGAGGATCGTCCCATGATGGGCAAGCGCGCCAACGAGATGCGCCAGCTGATCGAGGGCATGCTCGACGAGCGCACCACCGAGATGAAGGCCGCCGCCCTCAAGCACACACTCGAGCACGAGGCCGTCGACATCACGCTGCCGGGCATCCGTCCGCAGATCGGTCACCAGCACCTGATCAAGCAGATCATCGAGGAGGCCGAGGACATCTTCTGCGGCATCGGCTACACCGTCGAGTCCGGCCCCATGGTCGATACTTCCTACTACAACTTCACTGCGCTCAACGCCCCCATGGATCACCCGAGCCGCTCGGCCCGCGATACCTTCTACGTGGTCGATAACAACCCCGGCAGCGTCGCGCACCCCGAGGCTCACGCCCATGGCGAGTCCGACGTGCTGCTGCGCACCCAGACTTCGGGCGTGCAGATTCACACCATGGAGTCGCAGAAGCCGCCCATCTACATGATCTGCCCGGGCACCGTCTACCGTCCCGACACGGCCGACGCCTGCCACCTGCCGCAGTTCAACCAGATCGAAGGCCTGGTCGTCGACGAGGGTATCACCTTTGGCGACCTGAAGGGCACGCTCGACTACTTTGTTAAGTGCATGTTTGGCGAGGACCGCAAGACGCGCTACCGTCCGCACTTCTTCCCCTTCACCGAGCCGAGCTGCGAGGTGGACGTGAGCTGCCACGTCTGCGGCGGCAAGGGCTGCAACTTCTGCAAGCACAGCGGCTGGATCGAGATCTTGGGCTGCGGCATGGTCGACCCCAACGTCCTGATCAACTGCGGCATCGACCCCGAGAAGTATACCGGCTTCGCCTTTGGCATTGGCGCCGAGCGCGTCGCGGCACTGCGCTACGACCTGCCCGACCTCAGAACTCTCATGACTGGCGATATGCGCTTCTTGAATCAGTTCTAGGCTGCGGCTTGCCCAAGCACGGCACTTCGGCGCTCATTCGTCGCTTGCGTACCAAAGTACGTGGCGCTCCTCTTTCGGGCCGATCTGCCGCACTTGGACAACCCTCGTTTTGTAAGGAATGTTCACAAAGTTGAAGTTTCCACCTGCATCTCTTCGCAGGCTTTCAGTATGAAAGGAGAGCTAGATGCGTGTTTCTTACGACTGGCTCAAGACCATGATCGATATTCCGGAGGATCCCAAGACCCTTTCGGACGAATATATCCGTACCGGCACCGAGGTCGAGGCGATCGACACCGTGGGCGAGTCCTTCGACCACGTGGTGACCGCCCAGGTGCTCACCAAGACCCCGCACCCCGATAGCGACCACATGTATGTGTGCTCGGTCGACGTGGGTGACAAGAACCTCGACGCCGACGGCAACCCCGCTCCGCTGCAGATCGTCTGCGGCGCGCAGAACTTCGAGGCCGGTGACCACATCGTCACGGCCATGATCGGCGCTGTCCTGCCCGGCGACGTCAAGATCAAGAAGAGCAAGCTTCGCGGCGTCGTGTCCATGGGCATGAACTGCTCCGCGCGCGAGCTCGGCCTGGGCGGCGACCACTCCGGCATTATGATCCTGCCCGAGGATACGCCCTGCGGCATGCCGTTTGCCGAGTACGTGGGCTCGAGTGATACCGTGCTCGACTGCGAGATCACGCCCAACCGCCCCGACTGCCTGTCCATGATCGGCATGGCCCGCGAGACCGGTGCCATCTTCGACCGCGATTTCCACGTTGAGCTGCCCGCTATCAAGGCGGAGACCGGCCGCGCGACCGACGACGAGCTTTCCGTCGAGATTGCCGACGAGGGCCTGTGCGACCGCTACGTCGCCCGCATCGTGCGCAACGTGAAGGTCGGCCCGTCGCCCGACTGGATGGTCAAGCGCCTTAACGCCCTGGGCGTGCGCCCGCACAACAATATCGTCGACATCACCAACTATGTGATGATGCTCACCGGTCAGCCGCTGCACGCCTTTGACCTGGACACCTTTGCCGAGCGCGATGGCAGGCGCCGCGTGGTGGTTCGCGCCGCCCAGCAGGACGAGAAGTTCACGACGCTCGACGGCGAGGAGCGTGTGCTCGATGCCGGCATGGGCCTCATCACCGACGGCGAGCGCCCTGTGGCGTTGGCCGGCGTTATGGGCGGCATGGATTCCGAGATCGAGGACGATACCGTCGATGTGATGGTCGAGAGCGCCTGCTTCAACGCCGGTCGCACCTCGCACACCAGCCGCGATCTGTCGCTGATCTCCGACGCCTCCATTCGCTTTGAGCGCCAGGTTGACGAGACCGGCTGCGTGGATGTTGCCGACATTGCCTGCGCGCTGATTGAGGAGATCGCCGGCGGCGA
The DNA here is from genome assembly GCA_902465115.1 of uncultured Collinsella sp. GTDB lineage: Bacteria > Actinomycetota > Coriobacteriia > Coriobacteriales > Coriobacteriaceae > Collinsella. Next base: position 3,501 of record CABQMC010000020.1, on the reverse strand, counting down.
GGTCGCCCCCGGCTATGTGGACGTGTTCCCCGCGCCCAAGACCATCGACAGCATCAAGCTGCGCCTGGCCCGCGTGCACGCCATCTGCGGTGCCGACATCGAGTCCGACTTTATCGAGCGCTCGCTCACCCGCCTGGGCTGCACCGTCGAGCGCGACGGCGAAGACTTTATGGTTACCCCGCCGAGCTTCCGCCCCGACCTGCCGCGCGAGATTGACCTGATCGAGGAGGTCCTGCGCCTGTGGGGCATGGGCCGCGTGACGGCGACCATCCCGGCTGCCAAGAACCACATTGGCGGCCTGACCCGCGAGCAGAAGCTCACCCGTAAGGTCGGCGAGATCCTGCGCGCCTGCGGCCTCAACGAGACCACGACTTTCGGCTTTGCCGCCCCGGGTGACCTGGAGAAGATCGGTATGCCCACCGAGGGCCGCGGTTGCCCCGTGGTGCTCATGAACCCGCTGGTAGCCGAGCAGACCGAGATGCGTCGTTCGCTGCTGCCGGGCCTGCTGCAGTCCGTGGCCTACAACGAGGCGCACGGTACGCCCAACGTGCACCTGTACGAGGTCGGCAGCCTGTTCCACGGTCGCGAGAACGCCAGCCTGCCCAAGGAGACCAAGTCCGTGGCGGGTGTGCTCTCGGGCCAGTGGAGCGAGCAGTCCTGGAACATGAAGTACCGCAAGCTGCGCTTCTTCTTTGGCAAGGGCATTGTCGAGGAGCTGCTTGCCCAGCTGCGCATCGAGAAGGTTCGCTTCCGTCCCGTCGAGGGCGAGGGCTATGCCTTCCTGCAGCCGGGTCGTGCTGCCGAGGTTCTGTCCGGCGGCACTGTGCTGGGCTGGGTCGGCGAGATTCACCCCGAGGCGCGCGAGGCGATGGGCATCGACGAGGTCGTCGTTGCCTTTGAGCTCGACCTGGACAAGCTGATTAAGGGCGCCCGCAATCAGGAGAACTACCGCGAGTTCTCGCAGTACCCGGCCGTTGAGCACGACCTTGCTATCGTGGTCGACAACACTGTGACCTGCGAGGATCTTGAGCGCCGCATTACCAGCGCCGGCGGCAAGCTGCTCGAGGGCGTGCGCCTGTTCGACGTCTACCGCGATCCCATTCGCATCGGAGCGGGCAAGAAGTCCATGGCCTTTGCGCTTACGTATCGCTCCGACGACCATACGCTGACCAGCGAAGAGGTCGAGAAGGCGCACCAGAAGATCGTCACCAAGGTGTGCAAGGGCGTAAACGGCGAGGTCCGCGGCTAGGGCTTGCGCTGGGTATAGGCCAGCGGTGGCTGCCGCCGAGTCCTACGTGATTGCTATGCTCGGTATAAGGCACTGCTGAGCCTGCATATATGACACGCGCATTACATAACGGCGTGCTGCTTTGTCGGCAGCGCGCCGTTTTGCTATGATAGCCCGCGGCGTGTTACGAATATGACAATACGTAACACTGACAAGGTGATTCAGGCGGCGTTGCAATTCCGTGCGCCGACAACCGGGAGGCGTACATGCACATTCCAGATAATTATCTGTCCCCGCAGACCGATGCCGTCATGGCAGTGGCGATGGTGCCCGTTTGGGTTCACTGCATCAAGAAGGTGCGCGCCACGCTCGATCGCGAGCACATGGCGTTCCTGGGCATCTGCGCCGCATTCTCCTTCTTGCTCATGATGTTCAACGTGCCGCTGCCCGGCGGTACCACTGGTCACGCCGTTGGTGGCGCGCTCATCGCGCTGCTGCTGGGCCCCGAGGCTGCTGCCATTGCCGTCTCGGTCGCGCTGGCGCTGCAGGCGCTGCTGTTTGGCGACGGCGGCATTCTGTCCTTTGGCGCCAACTGCTTTAACATGGCCTTCGTGCTGCCGTTTGCCGCTGCTATCGTGTTCCGTGCACTCAACAGCCGCTTGCACGACAAGAGCTGGGGCACCTCGGTTTCGGCCATCGTAAGCGGCTGGGTCGGCCTGTGCCTGGCGGCCCTGTGCGCGGCGATCGAGTTCGGTATTCAGCCGATGCTCTTCACCAACGCCTCGGGTGCTCCGCTGTACTGCCCCTTCCCGCTGTCCGTGGCTATTCCGGCCATGTTGATCCCGCATATGCTGGTTGCCGGCGTGATCGAGGGCGTGGCGACGGCCGCCATCTACGGTTTCATTAAGAAGACGGCGCCGAGCGTTATCGTCGGGCCCGAGGCCGTCGATGGCCAGCTTACTGCCGAGGGCGCTGCTGCCAAGAAGACCTCGCTGGTCCCCACGCTCATCTTGGTTGCCGTGCTTGTCGTGGCTACGCCGCTCGGCTTGCTTGCCACAGGTGACGCATGGGGCGAGTGGGACGCCGAGGGCGCCGCGACCGCCGTTCAGGAGGCTGGTGACGACAGCCTGCAGGCTTCGGTCGGTCTCGACACCCCGACCTTTGCCGACGCTCTGCCTACGGGTGATTACCTGCAGGCCTATTCCGAGGAGCAGGGTCTCGGCTTTGCCGGTCAGGCTGCCATGTATATCCTGTCCGGCGTGATTGGCGTGGCGGTGCTCACCATCGCATTCCGTCTGATCTCGCTGACGGTCAAGGAAAGCGGAGCCCATGGCGATGGTCGAGCTGCCTAGCTGGCTTGCGGCCGAGGAGCGATACGAGCCCACGGGCGCTCGTCATCGCGTGATGCAAAAGAACGTCCTGCACCTGGCGAGCCTGCTTGAGCGGGTTCGCCTGGGTGGAGGCGCGCACGAGGGCGGGTCGATGGTCGACCGCGCCCTTTCTTGCGTTTCGGCTCCGGTGCGCCTGGTGGGGATATTCGTTTGCGTCCTGTGCGTGTGCCTGACACAAAGCCCGCTGTACCTCATGTTGATGGCGGCCATTGCGCTGGTGCTCGTTGCCGTGCGTCCCGTACGCGGGCTGCGCGCGACCTTTGTGCCGGCGCTTGGCGCCGCGGGGCTCGCAGTGGTTTTGGCGCTGCCTGCCTTGCTGCTGGGTGCTTCCGCTACGGGCGCCATGCTCAAGATTGCGCTCAAGACCTTCATTAATGTGTCGCTGGTGCTGGGCGTTTCGTGGACCCTCACGTGGAGCCGCATGTCGGCGGCGCTCAAGATGCTGCATCTACCCGACGAAGTTATCTTTACGTTTGATATGGCGCTCAAGCACATCGAGGTGCTGGGTCGTACGGCGCACAATCTGTGCGAATCGGTCATGCTGCGCAGCGTTGGCCGTGCGCCCGAGGGATTTTCGCGTACCGATTCGATCGCGGGTATCATGGGCATGACCTTTATCAAGGCGATGAAATGCAGCCGCGCGATGGACGAGGCCATGCTTTGCCGCGGCTTTGCCGGTGCGTATCCGGCTCCCGCGCGCGCCAGGTTTGGCTGGCGCGATGCGGTTTACGCGGTCGTTGTGGTTCTGCTCGCCGTGTTGTGCGCGGTGCTGTAGCGCGGGCGGTCTAGCCGTCGATGTGAGTAGGGAAGGGCGACGTTTTGACGATCGATATGAATAGTGCGGCGGGCACGAACGGTGCGGGCGGCGCCGAGGGCGCGCCG
>CABQMC010000019.1 GCA_902465115.1 uncultured Collinsella sp. | reverse complement strand
TTCAGCAGAAAGACCTCTGCAGGCGCCGCGGTAGATGGGCGTGCCGTCGCTGGCGTGCGGCGCGCTCGCGGCGTGGAGTTCGGCACGCGTGCAAAAACAGGGATAGGTGAGGCGGGCGTCTTGCAGCTGGCGCAGGGCGTCCTCGTACAGATCCAGGCGATCGTGCTGGTAGTAGGGGCCTTCGTCCCACTCGAGCCCCAGCCAGGTCAGATCGTCAATCAGTTGAGCGGCAAGTTCCGGGCGCTTGCAGCGATCGTCCAGGTCCTCGATGCGCAGCACGATGCTGCCGCCCTGGCTGCGGGCCGAAAGCCACGAGCACAGGCAGCTGAACACGTTGCCCAGGTGCATGCGGCCCGAGGGCGACGGGGCGAAACGGCCCACGACGGGCGCGGGGGCGGAGGCGGGTGGCGTCGCTGGCGCGTCCGCGGCGGGCGTTGCTATGTTGCGTGTTTTGATATCCATGCGGACGAGTATAGCGCGGGACGCGATGGGGAGGCGTCGCTGTGGTCCGTAAGTTGTCGGGGCCCCGCATTGCGTGTGACGGGCTGCAGACTCGGTGCTTTGATTCCCGTCCATCAACTTGGCACCTTAGACGACAGAAACCCCGGCAGCTCTTCGCAACTGCCGGGGTTTCCGCGGAAAAGGGGGACATGATCCTCGAGCGAACGGCAAAGGGGCAAACCGTTTTCGCTCAACTGCTTTATGCCCCTCGGCTGGCGGCTCAATCAGCGCGTGCCGCGCCCACACAAAGCCGCTACACCTGTGACGGAGCTATGAAGTGGTATCTATTGCTGGCGCAGGCCATGCCAAGGAGTGTCCCAGATTGCCGGCAGATAAGGAACGTCCCCAGGTGCCGGTCGCGGGCGTGACTTTCGTCCCGTTTGATACTCCGCTGGCCTAGATGTTCGTCATGTGCGCCCGTAAACGTGGGACAATGGCGTTACTGGTATCACAGACAAAGGACGTGCCCATGAACGACCCCGTTGCCAAAACCTGTCGGCAGCGCCGCCTGTTTGCGCGATTTGCTTCCGTCTGCGCACTCGTCGCGCTTGCATTGCTGCTACTGCCCGCCGCCGCGCACGCCGACGGTTATTCCATGACCCAAACCTATATCAGTGCCACGGTTGAGGCCGATGGATCGCTGACCGTTGTCGAGGGACGCCAGTTTGATTTCGACGACGACATCAACGGCGTGTTTTGGGAGATCAATACGGGCACCAACCAGCAGGGCGGCACGGCGGGCGTCGACGTGCTGAGTGTCGAGGAAGAGGACACCGCGTTTAACAAAGTCGATAGCGCGAACAAGGGCGATTCTGGCGTCTACACGGTCGAGCAGACCAGTGACGGCGTAAGGATTAAGGTGTTCAGCCCCCACGAGAGCGGCGACAGCGCGATCTATTTTGTGAGCTACACCATGACCGGTGCGGTTATGAACTGGGCCGATACCGCCGAGCTCTACTGGAAGTTCGTGGGCGACGGCTGGTCTGCGGATTCCGACGATGTCGAGATGGAAGTGCGCTTCGCAAATGCCGCTGCCGGGACGGCGGCCGTCAAGGGCGATAATTTCCGCGCATGGGGCCACGGCCCGCTGACGGGCGATGTATCGCTCGATGCGGACGAACCCATGGTCACCTATACCATTCCCTGTGTGCATCAGGGCGAATTCGCCGAGGCACGCATCGCCTTCCCTAGCGACTGGGTGCCGCAGCTTACCGCCTCGGGCGAAGAGCGCATGTCAACGATCATGAGCGAAGAGAAGGAATGGGCTGACGAGGCTAACGCCCGCCGCGCTCACGCTCGCATGATTGCCAATGCACTTGCCGTGCTAAGTGTTGTCGCGGCGTTGGCCTTTACCGGCACAATCGTTGTGCTTAAGCTGCGCCGCCGTAAGCCCAAGCCGCTTTTCCAGGACGAATATTTCCGCGATGTGCCTTCGGCCGACCATCCCGCCGTGCTTTCGGCTCTCATGAGCTGGAACGAGGTGCCCGATCAGGCATATATCGCCACGCTTATGAAGCTCACCGACGACCGTGTGATCAAGCTGGAGCAGGCGACCGTGACCAAGGCCAAGAAGGGCCTGTTGGGGCGTGAAAAAGAAGAGCAGACGTATCGCGTGACGGTGAGTGATGCGGGCTGGAAGTCGGCCAAGGGCATTGACCGCATGGTGCTCAAGGTCTTCTTTGCCGGTGCTAAGCCCGACGAGAACGGTGATCGCTCGCGCACGTTTGACGAGCTGCAGCACTACGTCAAGCAGCACGCTACGCCCGTGGGCGACAAGCTCGAGGACTATCAGAACACCGTTAAGGGCAAGTTGGCCGATAGCGAGTACGTTGCCTCGGACGGCATTGTCGCAATGGTGTTTTGCCTGGTTCTTGGTATTCTGATCGCCTTTATTCCCGTGGGATCCATCTTCTTTACCGATGGCGCACAGGCGAACATTACCGCCGCGGTTATCTCGGTGCCGATTGTGCTGGTGGGTATCGGCGTGGGCCTTACGTTCCGCCGCTTTACGCCGGAGGGCGCCGAGGTGGCGGCTCGCTGCAAGGCACTTAAGCATTGGCTCGAGGACTTCACTCGTCTAAAGGAAGCCGTCCCCGGCGATCTGGTGCTGTGGAACAAGCTGCTGGTGATGGGCGTGGCGCTGGGTGTTTCCAAGGAAGTGCTGCGTCAGCTTGCCGAGGCCGTGCCGCCCGAGGTGCGCGAGGCCGACGGCTTCTATGACAATTATCCCTGCTACTGGTGGTACTACCATCATTACGGTATCGAGTCTCCGCTCGATTCGTTCGACGACGTGTATCACGAGAGCATCCGTGAGCTGGCGTCGAGCTCCGACAGCTCGGGCGGCGGCGGAGGCGGCGGCTTCTCTGGCGGCGGAGGCGGCGGCGTCGGCGGAGGCGGCGGCGGAACGTTCTAGCGCGCTCTGATTTTTGGGATGGATCTTCTCCGGCGACTGCCGACGGATCCATCCCATTTTTATGCGCTACCTACGAAGACTGTCCCCAACGACTAGTCACTGGGAACGTTCCTAAATGACTAGGTATGGCTGCCGGGTTTAGGCTGTTAGGTCGAGTTCGTAGAGGAAGCTTTCGCGCGGCATGGCGTGGCGGCGCTCTTCGCGGTTGGCGCGGTGCGTGGCCGTGCGCTTAAAGCCGTGCAGTTCGTAGAACTGCCACGAGCAGTTGGAGTCGGTGTACAGGTGCGCCCTCGTCGCTCCAAGCGAGGACAGGTGCGAGACGGCGGCATCGAGCAGAACCGTGCCAACGCCTAGGCCATGGACATCGCGATCCACGGCAAGCAGCGTGACCTCGTTGTCGTGCGGCAACGGGCTGCTCTCGAGCAGGCGGTTGTTGGTTCGAATGGTTGCGCGCACAAACGAGAGGTACTCGGCGCAGGCATCGGGCTCTAGCTCACGCATCTGCGATAGCAGCGCGCGTTCGGTATCCATCCAATGTTCCTTAACGGTGGCGCCGGAGCTCTGTCCCGCACGCGCGAGCGAAATACCACGCGCCTGACCGTCGATTACGGCAACCTGTGAAAACGTCGACGACGAAAGGCAGTAGGCGAGGTCGCACGCGGCCTCAAGGCGGTTGTACTCATCGTTATCCGAATTGTTATGCCAAAGCTGCTGCAGAATCAGCGCGATGGCGTCGAAGTCTTCGGTATCAAACGGTCGGTAGAGAACCCGCGAGACCATGGTGCCTCTTTCTTTCGCGGATGCATATCGAGCACAGTTCTACCACGCCATTGGCATCTAATTATGGTGCCCCTGTGTTCCATGAACTCACCGTGCCCGGTGCCATGCCCATCCCCTCCGCTCGCAAACTTTTTCTGCACATGCGCCCGTTGCGGGGTGCATCGATGCGCTCGATGCGCTACATTAAATCAGTATTTTCAATGCCGCTGCGCGAGCGCTGCAGATCGACGTATCACCGACTCACAGAGCACGGCGGCGTACCAGACAGGAGGACTGCATGGGATCTGATGTGAAGATCGCACGCGCGTTGATCTCGGTTACCGATAAGACGGGCGTCGTCGATTTCGCACGGACGCTGGTTGACGACTTTGGCGTCGAGATCATCTCTACGGGCGGCACGGCTCGTGCCATCGAGGACGCGGGCATTCCCGTAACCCCCATCGAGGAGTTCACGGGCTATCCCGAGATGATGGACGGCCGCGTTAAGACCCTGCACCCCAAGGTTCATGGCGCGCTGCTGGCCCGCCGCGATTCCGAGCAGCACATGCAGGAGGCCGCTCAGCACGGCATTAAGCTGATCGACCTGGTCGTCGTCAACCTGTACGAGTTCGAGAAGACCGTCGCCAACCCCGAGGTCACCTTCGCGGACGCCATCGAGCACATCGACATCGGTGGCCCCTCCATGCTGCGTTCTGCCGCCAAGAACGCCACGAGCGTTACCGTCATTTCCGACCCGGCCGATTATGATGCCGTCCTGGCCGAGATGCACGAGACCGGTGGCTGCACCACGCTTTCCACCCGTCGTCGCCTGCAGGTGAAGGTCTACCAGACCACCGCCGCCTACGACACGGCTATCTCCCGTTGGCTTGCCGCCCAGGCAAGCGATGTGGCGGACACCTCTGCCAAGCTCGAGATCTCGCTGGAGAAGGTCGACGACCTGCGCTATGGCGAGAATCCTCAGCAGAAGGCTACGGTCTACCGCTTCGCCGAGGGCTGCGAGAACACCGCGAGCTCGCAGTTCCCGCTCGTGGGCTCCGAGCAGATCCAGGGCAAGCCGCTCAGCTACAACAACTATCTGGATGCCGACGCCGCCTGGAACCTGGTCCGCGAGTTTGACGAGCCGGCCTGCGTAATCCTCAAGCACCAGAACCCCTGCGGTTCCGCCGTTGCCGAGGACATCACGGCTGCCTACGACCGCGCCTTCGCCTGCGATCCCAAGAGCGCCTTTGGCGGCATCATCGCCTGCAACCGCGAGGTTCCCTTTGATCTGGTTGAGCACTTTGCCGATCAGAACAAACAGTTCGTCGAGGTCATCATCGCCCCGAGCTACACCGCCGAGGCGCTCGAGCGCATGGCCAAGCGCCCCAACCTGCGCGTGTTGGCGACCGGCGGCGTGGACCACGGCGCCCAGGTGGAGCTGCGCTCCGTCGACGGCGGCATGCTGGTGCAGGAGGTCGACCACGTGACCGAGGATCCCGCGACCTTTACGTTCCCCACCGACCGCAAGCCCACCGACGCCGAGATGGCCGAGCTCGAGTTTGCCTGGAAGGTCTGCAAGGGCGTTAAGTCCAACGCCATCCTGATTTCCAAGGGCAAGGCCGGCATTGGCATGGGCCCGGGTCAGCCTAACCGCGTTGACTCTGCGCTGCTTGCCTGCGAGCGCGCCGAGGACTTCTGCGAGCGCGAGGGCGTGGAGAAGGGCGGCTTTGCCTGTGCAAGCGACGCGTTCTTCCCGTTCCGCGACAACGTCGACGTGCTTGCTGCACACGGCGTGACCTGCATCATCCAGCCCGGCGGCTCCAAGCGCGACGACGAAAGCATCCAGGCCTGCAACGAGCACAATATTGCTATGGTCTTTACCGGCGCTCGCCACTTCCGCCACTAAGTTCCGCCTTGGGACAAAATAATCTCCGCAAAAGACGGCTGCTCCGTTTGGAGGGCCGTCTTTTTGGTATAAGAGGACGGAATGACTAACACGAAAGGTATGACCATGCCCCAGATTGATGATGCCGAGCTGTTTGGCAATGCCGAGGATCAGCGTGCGTACGAGGACTTTTGCGCCAATCAGGAGGCGGTCGAGAAGTTTACGCTCGACAAGCCCGCGCTTGTCTGCCGTTGGCGCATGTCCAACAAAAAGGTGCCCATGCTCAACCGCCACATTCGCGCGCTGTCCGAGCGCCTGGTGCAGGGCGAGCCGCTTACCCATAACATGCTCAGCTGGGCCAAGCAGCACGTTGAGTGGTCGCTTGCCGAGGGCGATTACACCGCGCGCGACGGCGTGCTCATGCTGGTGATCGACGTTAACGGTAATGCCGCCATGACGGTGGGGGAGTACGAGCCGCTGGCCGACACGTCGGCCAAGGCGCTGCGTGCCCGTTCTGCCGAGGCTCGCTCCGAAGCCGACGAGACCGGCGTGGCGCCCGAGCTGCTCGCCGCCGTCGATAACGGCGAGCTTGCCTTTGTGGCGCCAGCGGACGAGTGCCTGTGCGGCACGGCGACACTCATCGAGCAGCTGGCCCAGACCAAGGGCATCCCGGTCACGCGCGTAGATATTCCCGCGCAGCTCAAGGGTGCCCTGTTCCTGGTGAGCGACGAGCACGGTGTGGTTGCCGCCGCCGACTCCGACGCCGCCGACTCCGACGCCGCCACGGTCGCCTTCTTCGCCGAAGGCTACGAAAAGCTTCGTGCCCGCCGCTAAATGATGTTTCTGGGACGGGGATTAAAGAATCATTTTGGTCCCCGCCACCGCTGCGAGTGCGAGGCGGACAAAACGGCCCCGCTCGCGAACAGTTCTGTCACCTGGCACCGCGCGAGGCGTGTACTCGCGACGCTGTGGGCATAATGGTGTGAAAGGTGCAAGTTACGCGAAATGGGAGGATACATGGCGCTGATCTATGTCGTTGAGGACGACGAGCCCATTCGTCGTGAGCTTATCGACATCCTTGCCCGCGCCGGGTTTGAGATCGAGGCCTGCGAATCGTTTGAGCACGTCTCGCGCGATATTCTCGCCGCCGCACCCGACCTGGTGCTGCTCGACCTGACGCTTCCCGTCAAAGACGGCCAGCACATCTGCCACGAAGTCCGCCGCGAATCCGAGGTCCCCATCATCGTCCTCACGTCGCGCACGACCGAGATTGACGAGGTCATGGCCATGACGCTCGGTGCGGACGACTTTGTTCCCAAGCCCTACAGTGCGCGCGTGCTCGTGGCGCGCATCAACGCGCTGCTGCGTCGCACCGCGGTGGCAGGCGAGCGCAGCACACTTGTCCACAAGGGCCTGGAGCTCGATCTCGCTCGCTCCATGGTCACCAACATGCAAACCGGCACCAGTACCGAGCTCACCAAAAACGAGCTGCGTATCCTCTCGCTGCTTCTGAGCCGTGCGGGCAAGATCGTTTCGCGCTCGGCCATCATGCAGGACCTGTGGGACTCCGACGCCTTCGTGGACGACAATACGCTCACCGTCAACATCAACCGCCTGCGCACCACGCTCGAAAAAATCGGCATCAAGGGGTATTTGACCACACATCGCGGCCAAGGCTATTCGGTCTAGGGGCCGGCTATGTCGTTTGGCAAGTTCTTTAAAGATGCACTGCTTCCCGTCGCCGTGTGGACGTGCGGCGTGCTGCTGAGCTGCTTTGTGCTGACGGTCGCCGGCGCACCCGTTTCTATCGTGGTCGTGGCGGTTGGCGTGTCCTTTATCTTCGGTATGCTCGGCATCGTGATCGAGTACGCTCGCCGTCGCCGTTTTCTGCGTCAGTTGGAGCGCGCGGCAGAGGAGCTCGAGAGTCCCGCATGGGTGCAGGAGATGGTGCAATGCCCGACCTATGCCGAGGGCGAGCTCGAGTACGAGGTCTTGCGCCGGGTGGGCAAAGCCGCTTGCGACGAGGTTGCCGAAGGCCGGCGTCAGACCGATGACTATCGCGACTATATCGAGAGCTGGGTCCACGAGGCCAAGCTGCCCCTGGCGGCGGCTCACCTGATTTTGGAAAACCTGGACAGCAGCGAAGACGACCTGTCGCGCGTGGACGACCTGGCACGCGAACTTGCCCGCGTGGAGCGCTATATCGATCAAGCGCTGTACTACGCGCGCTCGGAAGTCGTGGAGCGCGACTACCTGATTCGCCGCTGGGACCTTAAGACCTTGGTGACGGGCGCGATTAAAGCCAACGCGCGCGAGCTCATTGCGGCGCATGTGGCCCCGGTGTGCGAGAACCTCGACTTCGACGTCTTTACCGACGAGAAGTGGCTCGAGTTTATTCTGGGCCAGCTCATTCAGAACAGCATTAAATATGCGTGCGAGGACGGCGCGAAGATCGTGTTTTCGGGCGCGTTGCTGGACGAGGGCCTGGCAAGCGAGCGCATCGAGCTTACCGTTGCGGACAACGGCTGCGGCGTGAGCGCGGCCGACCTGCCGCGCGTGTTCGAGAAGGGCTTTACCGGCGACAACGGCCGCACCACCAAGCGCGCAACGGGCATCGGTCTCTATCTGGTGGCGCGCCTGTGCTCCAAGATGGGCATCGACGTCACCGCGGCATCGGAGCCGGGCGAAGGCTTTGTCGTAACATTCGCTTTTTCAACGAACAAGTTCCAATACTTTGAGTAACGCACACGGCAAACGGCCGCCCAAACAAAACGTGCCGCCCCAAACGGGGCGGCACGCCATCTTTTATCAGCCAACTCGTTGAAGTACGGTGACGAAGGCGCAAGGCCGGGAGGGGTTATCTAAGCCGACATCCCGCAGCCGCGAAGCGGCGAGGACGTCGGCGTGATAACCCCGCAGGCCTTGCGCCGGCGGGAAGGAACCTACTTCACGACCAGAATGTCGCAGTCCGTGTTGCGCAGCAGGAACGTCGAAATCGAACCCAGCAGCGCATACTTGATCGAGGACAGGCCGCGGGCGCCGCAGAGCACCAGGTCGGGCTTAACCACGTCGAGCATCTCGTCCTTGAGCGTCTCGCGAATACGGCCGGCGCGAATCATGACCTCGACCTCGGGAATATCGGGATTGGCCTTGGCCTCTTCGAGCTGCTTGGCGATGGAGTTCTTAAATGCCTCCTCCAGGCCGTTGACCAGATCGACCGGATAGGAACCGGCGCTCTCGAGCGCCGTGGAATCGATAACGTGGCCGATGATTAGCTTGGCGCCGTTGTTCGCGGCGACCTTGATGGCGCGTGCGAGCACAAAATCCTGCTGCTCAGTACCATCGAGTGAAACAAATACCTTGGTGTAGCCCTCGTTCATGGTTTCCTCCTTGGTCTATCGCACGGGCGCGGGGCTCGTGCATCGGGCGGGCGCGGGCGCGTTGGCCGCCGGACACTTTATCTTGTTGCAGTTATACCCAAGGATTTGGGTTTGACCGCTCGCAATTCTGTGAACGGGCGAGTTTTTTGGTAAGGGTAGGCGCAGACGCGCCCGAACGGTTGATAATGGGACATCGCCCGCACCGTCCGCAGAACAATATCGGCGGGTGTCTAACGAGGGGGTCCCTTTGGATATCATCGAGCTTCTAAAATCTGCCTTCATGGGCCTGGTCGAGGGCATCACCGAATGGCTGCCTGTTTCGTCGACCGGTCACATGATCTTGGTGGACGAGTTCGTCAAGATGAACGTGAGCGAGACGTTCTGGAATATGTTCTTGGTCGTGATTCAGCTCGGCGCCATTCTGGCCGTCTGTGTGCTGTTCTTCCATGAGCTCAATCCGTTCTCGCCTAGCAAGGGCAAGGAGGGCCGTCGCGACACCTGGGTGCTGTGGGGCAAGATTGTGCTCGGCTGCATTCCCGCCGCGGCGATCGGTCTGCCGCTTAACGACTGGATGGAGGAGCATTTCTACAATGCTCCCGTCGTGGCGCTGGCGCTCATTGTGTACGGCGTGCTGTTTATCGTGATCGAGAACTGGCGCGCGAGCAAGCGCGAGGAAATGGCCGTTGCCGGTTCGTTTGGTTCGCGTGCTGTGGTGTCGGGTGGACGTCCCGCCGGTGCGCACTTTGCGGCGCCCGCCGCGGCTACCGCTGAGGATGAGGACGATGACGAGAATCTGGACTTTGGCTCCATCGCCACGCTCGAGGACCTGAGCTGGAAGACTGCGCTGGGTATCGGCTGCTTCCAGGTGCTTTCGCTGGTGCCTGGAACGTCTCGCTCCGGTTCTACCATCATCGGCGGCCTGCTTTTGGGCTGCACGCGTTCGGTGGCGTCCAAGTTTACGTTCTTCCTGGCCATCCCTGTCATGTTTGGCGCGAGTGCGCTCAAGCTGGTCAAGTATTTCATCAAGGGCGGTACGTTCGGCGCCAACGAGGTCGCTATCCTGGGCGTGGGTTGCGTTGTGGCCTTTGTGGTGTCGCTCATCGCCATCAAGTGGCTCATGGGCTTCGTCCGCCGTCACGACTTCAAGTGCTTCGGTGTTTACCGCATCATCCTGGGCATCGTAGTGCTCGCATACTTCTTCGTTCTGGAGCCGATGCTCGGCCTCTAACTTAGTCGACGCTGCGCGGCGGCCAGGGCGACAACTTGTCATTCAAAGGGGGTGGCATGACCAAAAGGTCTATGCCGCCCCCTTTTCATGCCAATTTGTTCGCCCTGACCGTCGCTCGCTGCTGCTGCCATGACATCGGCGGTTTCGTGATTGTCAATAGATTGGTGCAGACTAACCTGACCCCATTGCACCAAATCCGTTGGGGCGAGCCTGACGGTGACGCACGGAGTCGTGGTGTGATTTGCGTCGGTGTCCGCGCGGCTCGGTATACTGGTACGGCTCAAACTATGGCGCTGCCCGCAGGCGCGCCGTCCGTCAGATGAGGAGTCGCCCATGACCCAGCCCTTGCCCTGGGAAAAGAATGTCGCGGTACCTGTGCCGCCCGCGCCGGAACCCGTGCCGCTCGATGCATACACCGCCCCTGCTGCGCCGGAGCCCGAGCTCGTTCCGCTCGACATCTACGACGCTCCCGCGCCGGCGCCCAAGCCCGCCAAGCCGCTCGTCGACATCGACAGCCTTAATCCCGCTCAGCGCGAGGCGGTCCTGACCACCGAGGGCCCGCTGCTGGTCCTTGCCGGCGCCGGCTCGGGCAAGACCCGCGTCTTGACCTTCCGTATCGCACATATGCTCGGCGACCTGGGCGTTAAGCCCTGGCAGATCCTTGCCATCACGTTTACCAACAAGGCCGCGGCCGAGATGCGTGAGCGTCTGGCGGCACTCATTCCCAGCGGCACCCGTGGCATGTGGGTATGCACCTTCCATGCCATGTGCGTGCGTATGCTGCGCGAGGACGCCGACCTGCTGGGATACACCGGTCAGTTCACCATCTACGATGACGATGACTCAAAGCGCATAGTGCGCGACATTATGCAGGCACTCGGCATCGAGCAAAAGCAGTTCCCCATCAACATGATCCGCAGCAAGATCAGCTCGGCCAAAAACGCCATGATCGGCCCCGAGGACATGCTCAAGTCCGCCGATAGCCCCAACGATAAAAAGGCCGCACAGGTCTACTTGGAGCTGGAGCGCCGCCTGCGCGCTGCCAATGCGATGGACTTTGACGACCTGCTCGTGCGCGCGCTCGAGCTGCTGCGCACCCGCCCCGAGGTGCTCGACAAGTACCAGGAGCGCTTCCGCTACATTAGCGTCGACGAGTATCAGGACACCAACCACGTCCAGTACGAGATCGCCAATCTACTGGCCGCCAAGTACCAAAACCTCATGGTCGTGGGCGACGACGATCAGTCCATTTATAGCTGGCGTGGCGCCGACATCACCAATATCCTGGACTTTGAGAAGGACTTTAAAAACTGCAAGACCGTCAAGCTGGAGCAGAACTACCGCTCCACGGGTCACATCCTGAGCGCCGCCAACGCCGTGGTGCGCCACAACTCTCAGCGCAAGGACAAGCGCCTGTTTACGGCCGAGGGCGATGGCGAGAAAATCCAGGCCTTCCAGGCGAGCGACGAGCGCGACGAGGGCCGCTGGATTGCCGGCGAGATCGAGAAGCTGCATGCCAAGGGTACGAGCTACGACGATATCGCCGTGTTCTACCGCACCAACGCTCAGTCGCGTATTCTCGAAGATATGTTCCTGCGCGCGGGCGTTCCCTACAAGATCGTGGGCGGCACGCGATTCTTCGATCGCGCCGAGATCCGCGACGTCATGGCCTACCTCAAGATGATCGTGAACCCGGCCGACGAGATGAGCGTCAAGCGCGTCATCAACACGCCGCGCCGCGGCATCGGCTCCACCTCGATCCAAAAGATCGAGCAGCTGGCGCGCGACAACCGTTGCTCGTTCTTCCAGGCCTGCGAGATCGCAACAGCCGAGACAGGCATGTTTAGCGCCAAGGTGCGCAATGGCCTGTCGAGCTTTGTCTCGCTGGTGCGCGAAGGTCGCCGCATGGACGGCGAACTCAAGGACGTCGTCGAGATGATCGTCGATAAGACGGGCCTGCTGCAGGCTTTCCGCGCCGAGGGCACCATGGAGTCCGAGAGCCGCGCCGAGAACATCCAGGAATTCCTGGGCGTCGCCGCCGAATTTGAGGAGACGCACGAGGACATCGAAGGTACGCTCGAGAGCTTGGAAGAGCTGCGCGCTGCCGGTGTTGCCGATGTGCCTGCCGAGCCCGAGTCCGTCGTGGTGAGTGCGCCCGCGCCCGAGCCGGGGCCGTCCGCCCCGGCATCCTCGTTTGAGGCGCTCGTCGGCGCGCGCGATGCTGCAGGCTCCAATCCGCTCGATAGCCTAGCCGCCCCGGCGCTCTCGCCGCAGGATGCCCTGGCCGCCGCCATCGCGGGCAACGCGTATGCCGCGCCGACGGAGATGCCGGCGGGTGCCGTGCATGCCGACGAGATCGAGCGCACCTACGGTCCGCTCACCTGTAAGGCGCTGCCGGCACTCATGGAGTGGCTGGCCCTGCGCTCCGACTTGGATTCCCTGGCCGGCGAGACGCATGCCATCACCATGATGACCATCCACTCCGCCAAGGGCCTGGAGTTCCCGGCGGTGTTCGTAGCCGGCATGGAGGAGGGCATCTTCCCGCACGTGCACGACTTTGGCGGCAGCGATGACCCGGGCAAGCTCGAGGAGGAGCGTCGCCTGGCCTACGTTGCCATCACGCGCGCCCGTAAGCGCCTGTTCCTGACCTATGCGGCCACGCGCCGCACCTACGGCTCGACCTCTGCCAACCCACGCTCGCGCTTCCTCAACGAGATTCCGTTTGAGGATATCGAGTTTAGCGGTATCGGTTCTGCCGGTTTTGAAGGCACGGGCTGGGAGAAGCGCGGCGACCGTCACGGCACCTTTGGCTCGGGCATGGGTTCGGATATGTATGGCGGCAAGGTGTTCGGTTCACATACGCGCTCGACCGGCGGTTCCGGTTCTCGTGGCGGATCGAGCTTTGACGATTTCTTTGGCGGCAGCAGCTACGGGACCGAGCGCCATCGTGGGGTCTCGCCCGACGCCGGCCGTGTTGCCTCGACCTTTGGCTCGGGCGCGCCGCGAGCCAAAAAGCCGTCGTCCAAGGTGTCCCCGACGGTGGAGCGCAAGGTCGATCGCGCCAGCGCATCGCAGGACTTTGCCGCGGGCGATACCGTGAGCCATAAGACCTTTGGCACGGGTACCGTGATCTCGGTCGCTGGAGACATGATCGAGGTTCAATTCGAAAAGACCGGCCAGACCAAAAAGCTTATGAAGGGATTCGCTCCGATCGTCAAGCTGAATGCCTAACTGCGAGGTTGACCGGGCGCGCCGGGGGCTTTGATCGCCTGCTCGGACAGTCCTGCTCGCACGGAGAGCACATTAAGTGCTCTCCGGCTCGTGCGGAACTCGCGATCAACCTTATGCCTCTCGGACTGTCCCGGCCCTCTCGGATTCGGGGCGCGGCACACCGGACTGGTTGTCTGAATTAAAGAAAGTGAAGGCCCCTTTCGGGGCCTTCTTTTTATAAAAATTCGCCTACTCGGTGGACTTCGGGTTCTAGGTCTACGCCGAATTGGTCTTTGACAGTTGTTTGGATGTGGCGGATGAGTTCGTCGACG
>CABQMC010000018.1 GCA_902465115.1 uncultured Collinsella sp. | reverse complement strand
CTACCTTAAGAACAAGGGTGTCGAGCTCTGGTCCGATGAGTCCGGCGTCGCCAAGCCGACTGACCAGTAAACCAACCTGACAGGGAGGCCCGCGGACACGCCCGCTCCTCCCCCGTATCGATTAGAAAGAGTCCAATGGCTTCCACCAACTCCAACAAGGGTCGCGCCGTCGTGCTTTCCGCCGCGTGCGTCACCATGTTCTTTATCAGCTCCATCGCGCTGTATTCCGTCGTGAGCAAGAACCTGCTCGCCGTCTACCCCGAGTGGTCGAGCGCCCTTACCTGGGCTTTCCCGGTCTTTCAGACCATCATGGCCGTGACGGGTATCTTCGCCGGCCGCATCTCCGACAAGATCGGCCCGCGCAACGTCGTTATCGCCGCCGCCGTGTGCTACGGCCTGGGCTGGTTCATGTCCGGCACCGTCACCGAGCCGTGGCAGTTCTACCTGTGGTTCTCGCTCGTCGCCGCCGTCGGCAACGGTCTGGGCTACAACCCGGCGCTCACCACCGGCCAAAAGTGGTTCATCGACAAGAAGGGTCTCGCCTCCGGCATCACCCTGGCCGCTTCGACCGCCGGCCCCGCTGTGCTGTCCCCGGTGCTCGCCTCGCTGCTCATCCCGAGCCTGGGCATCTTTGGCGCCCTCAAGGCACTCGGCGTCATCTTCTTTGTGACGATCGCCGCCTCCGCCCTGTTCCTGAAGGCCCCCGAGGCCGGCTGGCTGCCCGAGGGCTTCGAGGCCCCCAAGGGCGGCGCGCATGCCGGCACCTTCGGCGACCTCACCCCGGGCGAGATGGTCAAGACCCCGCGCTTCTGGGTCCTCATCGTCACCTTCGCCTTTGCCGCCACCGCGGGCACCCTGCTCGTGGGCAAGGTTGCCTCCATCGCCGCCGTCCAGCTCTTCGCCGACCCCACGAGCGCCGCGGCCGTCGCCCTCGGCGGTGTGGTGGTCTCCGTCAACACCTGCGCCAACTTGGTTGGCCGCCTGTCCTTTGGCCAGATCATCGACAAGCTCGGCGCCTATAAGTCGTTGCTCATCAGCCTTGTCGTCACCATCGTCGCGCTCGTCATCATGTCGATGAGCTTTACGCAGAGCATGTTCTTTGTTGCGCTCGCCCTGCTCGGCTTTAGCTTTGGCGCTCTGCTCGTCATCTACCCGCCGCTCACCGGTGGCGCCTTTGGCACCAGTAACATCGGCGTCAACTACGGCATCATGTTTTTGGGTTATGCCGCTTCCACCTGGATCAGCCAGCCCATCACCGCCGTGCTGTATCACGCCGAGGCCGGCAGCGCCGCCTACCAGCAGTCCTTCTACGGCGCCATTGTGATCGCCGCCATCGCCGTCGTGCTCACCGTCTACATGATGGTCTCCGACAGCAAGAAGAAGTCTGCCTAGTTTTACCGATGCGACAAAGGGACAGCCCCTTTGTCGCATTCCACCGGTCACCAGTATTAAGGAGTCGAAATGTCTGAGCTCAACCCCGTCCGCATTGCCGTTATCGGCGCCGGCGCCATGGGCCGCAACCACATCCGCTTTGTCACCGAGGAGCCCGAGGCCGAGCTCGTCGCCATCGCCGACGCCTTTGAGGGCGCCCGCGCCACGGCCGAGGCCGCCGGCGTGCCGTTTTACACCGATCCCGCTCAGATGATGGACGAGGTCAAGCCCGAGGCCGTCATTATCGCCACCCCCAACGACCTGCACCTGGGCGTTGCCCGCGAGGCTGTAAAGCGCAACATCGTGCCGCTGGTCGAAAAGCCGATCTCCAACGACCTTGAGGATGCTCAGGCCTTCGCCGCCGAGGCCGAGACCGCCGGCGTGCCCGTGCTCGTGGGTCAGCACCGTCGCCACAACCCCTTCGTCAACAAGGCCAAGGAGATCATCGAGTCCGGCGAACTGGGCAAGCTCACCGTGTCGAGCTTCCACTACATGATCTATAAGAACGACGAGTATTTCGATGTCGAGTGGCGCCGCAAGAAGGGTGCCGGCCCGATCCTGGTCAACCTGGTGCACGACGTCGACCTGCTCCGTTACCTGCTGGGCGAGCCCGTTGCCGTCCAGGGCATGCAGTCCAGCGCCGCCCGCGGTTTTGAGACCGAGGACTCCGCCGTGGTCAACGTCCGTTTTGCCGATGGCGCGCTTGCGAGCATGACCATCTCTGACGCCACCGCCAGCCCCTGGAACTGGGAGGCCACCGCTCGCGAGGATCCGCAGTACCGCCCCTTCGACGCCGACGCCTACTTTATCGGCGGAACCTTGGGCGCCCTTTCGCTGCCCCGCCTGCACCAGTTCTCCTACGACGGCGCCTCTAACTGGCACAAGCCGCTGCAGATGGAGATTCCGGCCGTCGACCCGGCACTGCCGCACAAGATGCAGCTCAAGCACTTTGTGAAGGTTGTCCGCCGCGAGGTCGAGCCCGTCGTGACCCCCGCCGATAACGTCAAGACGCTCACGCTTCTCAACGCCATCAAGGAGGCCGCCGAGACCGGCCAGCTCGTCGAGCTGTAATGCTGTATTAGGGCAGGCCTCGGCAGAAACCCCATGCCGAGCCCTTCGGTCCGCCACCAACAAGCCCCTCTTCTTTGCCCCGCGAGCAGCCTCCTGCCCGTGGGGCATTTTGCTACCTTGCCGACGATTATTCTGGAGCGAGGCTATTTTGCGCCTCAGCTTGGTTCGTTCGTCACGAAATGGGCCTATCTACTACGTTTAACCGATCACCCTCAAGCATGCCGAATTTCGCGAGATAAAAACCGCAGGTAAACGGCTTGCCGACTTTCGGAAAACCCAGGTATGGTCAGCCCCTACGGGTAAAACGTAGTAGATAGGCCGTTTTCGTGGCGCGGCCCCAAAACAGCCTTTTGGGACGGGTGGTATCCTTGGTAGCCCTGTGCCGCAAACGCACCCTAAACGCAAGGAGTCCCATGGATCTTATCGCCCAGCTCGCCCGCGAGCTCAACCTTAAGGCCGCCAACATCGAGGCGGCCGTCAAGCTCATCGACGAGGGCAACACCATCCCCTTTATTTCGCGCTACCGCAAGGAAGCAACGGGTGGCATGGACGACGTCGCCCTGCGCGCACTCGACGAGCGCCTGTCTTACCTGCGCAATCTTGAGCAGCGCAAAGAGGACGTCATTCTGCTCATCGACGCCCAGGGCAAGCTCACGCCCGAACTCGAACAGCAGATTCGCGAGGCCACGCAGCTCCAGCGTGTCGAGGACCTCTACAAGCCCTACCGCAAAAAGCGCATGACCCGCGCGCAGAAGGCCCGCGAAGCAGGCCTTGAGCCGCTCGCCAACATGATCATCATGCAGGCCTCGGCCAAGGGCAGCGCGCTCGATGCCGCCGCGGCCTACGTCAACGAGGACGCCAGCTTCGACACGCCCGAGAAGGCGCTCGCCGGGGCGGCGGACATCGTGGCCGAGACGGTGGCCGAGGACCCCGAGAACGTCGCCGACCTGCGTGCCTTTACGCAGAACACCGCCGACATCATCGTCGAGGCGACCGACCCCGCCGAGAAGACTCCCTACGAGCCATACTACAGCTATGATGAGCCGCTGCGCCGTATACCCAACCACCGCGTGCTGGCTATCGACCGCGGTGAGCGCGAGGGCAAACTCCGCGTGCGCGTGAACGTCGACGGCGCCGCTGCCACGGCACGCCTCGGCAGCCGTTGGCCCCGACGTCAGGGCGTCTTCGCGCCCGTCTTTGACGCCGCCATCGCCGACGGTTACAAGCGCCTCATGGCCCCCTCGCTGGAGCGCGAGGCCCGCGCCAAGCTCACCGTCCGCGCGCAGACCGAGGCCATCAATGTCTTTGCCAAGAATCTCGAGGGCCTGCTCTCGGCGCGCCCCGTGCGCGGCGCCCGCGTGCTCGCGCTCGATCCGGGCTACCGCACCGGCTGCAAGGTCGCCGTCATGGACGAGACCGGCAAGCTGCTCGACCACGGCGTGGTCTATCCCACCAAGCCGCGCCACGACGTCGCCGGCACCAAGCGCGAGCTCGCCCGCCTCGTCAAGAAGGACGGCGTCAACACCATCGTCATCGGCAACGGCACCGCCAGCCGCGAGACCGAGGAAGTCGTCTCGGAGTTCATTGCCGAGCAGGCGCCCAGCCTTCGCTACACCATCGTTAACGAAGCCGGCGCGTCGGTGTACTCGGCTTCCGAACTCGCCAGCCAGGAGTATCCCGACCTGGACGTCACCGTGCGTGGCGCCATGAGCCTGGGCCGCCGCCTGCAAGACCCGCTGGCAGAGCTCGTCAAGATACCGCCCCAGTCCATCGGCGTTGGCCAGTACCAGCACGACCTTGACCAGGCCGAGCTTTCGCGCACCCTGGGCCACGTGGTTGAGGACGTCGTCAACCGCGTAGGCGTCGACGTAAACACCGCGAGCGCAAGCCTGCTGGGATATGTATCGGGCATCACACCGAGCGTAGCCAAGAACATCGTGGCGTACCGCGAGGAAAACGGCGCCTTCACCGATCGTCGCCAGCTTAAGAAGGTCCCCAAGCTGGGACCCAAGGCATATCTCAACGCCGCGGGCTTCCTGCGCATTAGCGGTGGCAAGAACCCGCTCGACGCGACAAGCGTCCACCCCGAAAGCTACGAGGTAGCCACGGCCGTCCTGGAGCGCGGCGGCGTGCCCGACATCGAGCGCCGCCTGGGCAGTATCTCGGCGCTGGCAAGCGACCTGGACTGCGGCACTCTCACGCTCATCGACATTGTCAACGAGCTCAAGAAGCCCGGTCGCGACCCGCGCGACGACGCGCCCGAGGTGGTCTTTAGCCGCTCAGCACTTTCCATCGACGACCTGGAGCCCGGCATGGAGCTCAAGGGCACAGTGCGCAACGTCGTCGACTTTGGCGCGTTCGTCGACGTGGGCGTGCACCAGGACGGCCTCGTGCACATCTCCAAACTGGCCAACCGCTTTGTCAAGCACCCCAGCGACGTGGTGCGCGTCGGTGACACGGTCAAGGTGTGGGTCGAGAAGGTCGATCGCGACCGCAAAAAGATCTCCCTCACCATGGTGCAGGGAAAGTAAACCGCCAAAGCAGGGGTACCCCCTGTAGCGACGTGCAAAATCGCGAGTATTCTGCAATTTCCGCCGTTCCGAACGCCCCACAGAGACAATAACGTCAAAAACAGCCCCCGTTTTAGCGACATTAGAGCCAGAACGGGGGCTGTTCCGTGCTTCACCCAACTGGTAAAAGCCTTTACCTTGCTGAATACTCTCAATTTTGCACGGCGCAGGCAGGGGTACCTTTGCCCACGGCAGGATATGGAAGCCTATCGCCAACCTATTGGCAAGCTCGTGTCGGCAGCCCCGGCCTTTCCTTTGCCTAGCGCGACCCTCGCGAAGCGCGTGAGCGATAGGGAAAGGAAAGGCCGGGGCGAGCAGCCCGCGGCGTAGCCAGTGTTCGCGTTACGGCAGGATATGGAAGCCCAAAGCGGCGATATCCTTGGCAAAGCCGCGCACGGTGTCGAGCGAGACCTCGTACGGGTCGCGACCGATGTTCTTGCGCTTGGCCAGGATGCTGTTGGGCACCGTAATGATCTGGCAACCGCAGGCTTCTGCCTGGTAAATGTTGATGAGCTCGCGCGTGGACGCCCACAGGACCTCACAGTTGGGCTTGGCGGCGGCCTTCTTGACCGACTCCGTCATAAACGGAATGGGGTCGACGCCGGTATCGGCGATACGGCCGGCAAAGAGCGAGATAATGGACGGCGTCTCGGTGTCAACGGCCTCGACCATCTCATCGACCTGCGTAGGCGTAAAGATGGTGGTGACGTTGACCTTGATGCCGTCGGCCGAAAGCTTGCGCACCAGCTCGGCGGTGGACTCGCCCTTGGTGGTCACGCACGGAATCTTGACGTAGACGTTCTCGGCCCAGGTAGCGATCTCGCGCGCCTCGACCTCCATGGTCTCGACGTCGTCGGCAAAGACCTCAAACGAGACGGACACATCGGTGATATGGGCCAGGACCTCCTTGGCAAACGCGCGGTAATCCGTCACGCCGCCCTTCTTCATAAGGGACGGGTTGGTCGTGAAACCCTGAACGTTGCCGTTCTCGTACATGTCGAGCATGCCCTCGAGGTTTGCACCGTCAGCGAACACCTTGATTGCCATCTGCCTGATTCCTTTCGTTAGCATACGGCCGATAAACTGCTAAACACTTTACCTACGTTTATCAAGGCGTGAACTGCGGTTTTTTATCTTCTCGGCGAACGGTATAAACACCTCAGTGTTTGGATTGATAAATCGATTGAGCATGCAAAAACAAAGAGTCGCAGTTTGAGCAAACGTCAGAACGCGGGATTCATTAGATGAGGCCGAAATGCTGCATCGCTGTGACGGTGCCGTCGTGTGCGACATCATCAGTCACGTAGTCGGCGAGCGCCTTGACCTCGGGCATGGCGTTGCCCATGGCCACGGCCGTCTCGACAGCGGCGAGCATACCCAGATCGTTGCCGGAATCGCCAAAGCCAAAGGTGCGCGCGTTGCCGGTGCGACCCAGGTATTCCAGCGCTCGCGCCACGCCCACGCCCTTGTCAATGCCCTTGGGGCTCAGCTCGCGATTCTGACCACCGGTGTTGCACAGCTCAAACTCGCGATCGATAAAGCCGTCATCGTTGGCTACGCGAGCCAGGTAGCTCGCGACGATGCACACCTTGCCCACGCGCAGACGGCCGTCGACGCGCATTTCCTCGGTGCTGTGCACCACAGAAGTGCCGATCAGAGACGACTGCTCAACACCCGCGGGTTCCAGGGCAAAAGTAGCCACGTTGGTCTCGAAAAAGGCCTCAATCCCTGCCGCGGCCATACGGCGCGCAAGCTCCTCGATAACGTCCTCGTCAAAGCAGTCCTCATGCACCACGCGGCCCTCGACCTCGAGCGTCGCTCCCGCCATGGCAACGACACCCGCCGGGTTCAGCGCGCGCAGGCCATCGGCAATCAGCCACAAGGGACGACCCGTGCAGATAAATGCCTGGTGTCCCGCGTCGCGCAGACGATGAAACGCCTCAACGACCGCCTGCGAGGGGCGAACCGCCGAAAAGTCCTTGTCGGTCATGTTGTCGGGATCGAACGACGTCAGCGTGCCGTCCACGTCAAAAAAGAGCACGGCGGAATCGGGGCACGCATCAATCATATGGGTTCCTTTCGGGGGCGAGAGTAAACGAAGCATCCATCATATAATGGAGCGACGCAACCAGAGAGGTCACCCATGGAATTTTACGCAAGCTGCCCCGAGGGCTTTGAGTCCGCACTCGCCGATGAGCTTAAACGCCTCGGGCTTTCGCATGTTCGCCGGCTAAAGGGCCGCGCTACATTTGAGGGCGAGCTCGAAGAAGGCTACCGCGCCTGTCTGTGGTCACGCCTGGCGAGCCGTGTGTTCGTGGTACTCGGGCGCTTTGAGGCGCAGGATGCCGATGAACTGTACGACAGCGTTTACGACATCGCCTGGGAGACCATCATCCGCCCCGGCGCCGCCATCGCCATCACCGCCCGCGGCGTGACCGAGCAGCTGCGCAACACGCGCTTCTCGGCCCTGCGCGCCAAGGACGCATTGTGCGACCGCTTGGCCGAAACCACGGGCCGTCGCGCCGATGTCGACGCCGCCGACCCCGATGTTCACCTACTGCTTTCGCTGCGCCAGCGCCGCGCGAGCATAAGCCTGGACCTTTCGGGCGACCCGCTGTTCAAGCGCCTGCCGCCCGCGGCGACCCGTGCCGGCGAGGGTGCGCACGTGTTGCGCCCCGACTACGCCGCCCTGGTGCTGGCGCAGGTCGGCTGGACCGCACTGTGCGAGCGCGAGTTGACGGCCGACGATTACGAGAATGAAGCCATTCCCACGCTAATCGATGCCTCGTGCGCCGGCGGCGGCCTGTTGCTGGAAGCCGTGAACATTCTGACCGACCGCGCCCCGGGCGCCGCACGCGAGCGCTGGGGCTTTGAGGGCTGGCAGCTACACGACGCCGCTCTGTGGGAGCAGCTGCTTGCCGAGGCGCGCGAGCGCGAGGCGGCAGCGCGCGAGCGCCAGGCGCGCATCGTGGCCGTAGACATCGACCCCGCCGCCCGCAAGACCGCCGAGCGCATGGTCAAGAGCGCTGGCTACAAGCGTTTTGTCGACTTTTGCGCCGCCAAGCCCGCCACCGCGCTGGACCATGCGGGCGCCGTCGCCGGTGCCGCCGTGGTCGCAGACACCACCGAGACCCCGCTTTCGCTCATGCACGACGCCATGACGCTGGTCGGCGAGCTGCGCCGCGCGCCCGAGCTCGCTTCGGCACCGGTCGCCGCACTCACCCGCGATGGCCTTATGGCCCGCGCGCTCCATGCCGAGCCCGCGCGCTCCATCGCCGTCATGCCCAATAACGAGGAGGCGGCTATTGAGGTTTGGCCTTCGCTCGACCACGCCGCCGCGGCATTCGGAGCTGCGACCAGCGCAGATGCCGAGGAGCAGACCACAGACGCTCAAGACGAAGCCGCTGCTTCCGCCATGCCCGAGCCTGCCGCCATGCTCGACCTGGGCGACGGCAAGCCGTTGCCCGTGCTCATCCCCGAGTCGGAGCAGTTCGCCAACCGCTTGCGCAAGAACGCCCGTCTGCGTCGAAAGTGGGCAAAGCGCGAGGGCGTGAGCTGCTACCGCGTCTACGATGCCGACCTGCCCGACTACTCCGCCGCCATCGACCTGTACGAGGGCTGCCCGCAGACGCCGGGCCGCTGGCTCGTCATCGCCGAATACGCCGCGCCCAAGACCATCGACCCCGCGCTTGCCCAGGCCCGCATGCTCGACATCTTGGCCATCGCGCCGCGTATTCTTGATGTTCCGGCCGAGCACGTGCACGCCAAGGCCCGCATGCGTTCGCGCGGCGGCTCGCAGTACGGTAAGCAGGGCGCCGGCAAGGGCGGCTCGGGCGAGCGCGCCAACATCGCGCGCCGTCGTCTGCCGCTCATCGAAGAGGGCGGACTCACCTTTGCCGTCAACTTTGACGACTATTTGGATGTGGGCATCTTCTTGGATCATCGCGTCACGCGCAACCTGGTGCGCGAGCACGCCAAGCAGGCGCGCCGCTTCCTCAACCTGTTTGCCTACACCGGCACTGCCACCTGCTACGCGGCCGATGGCGGCGTCGAGGAGACCGTGACGGTCGACCTCTCCAACACCTATCTAGACTGGGCAGAGCGCAATATGCGCCAGAACGGCTTTGTGGGCCCTCAGCATCATTTTGTGCGCGACGACGTGCTCGCCTGGATTCGCGACCAGCGCCAGACGCGCAACCGCTGGGACCTGATTTTTGTCGACCCGCCCACGTTCTCGAACTCGTCCAAGATGGGCCGCCGCACCTGGGATGTCCAGCGCGACCATGTTGAGCTTTTGGCCGGCGTATCGCGCCTGCTCGCACAGGGCGGCCACGCCATCTTTAGCTGCAACCTGCGTGGCTTCCGCCCCGAGACGCGCAAGCTCGCGCGCGCGGGCGTCGTGCTGGAGGACATTACGACGCAGACCATTCCCGAGGACTTCGCGCGCAACCAGAAGGTGCACCACTGCTATATCGTGCGCCGCCTGCCCATCGAGGACGCCATGGCCGAGGTCGGCTTTAGCGCCGAGGAGATTGCCGAGCGAACCGAGGAGCTGCGCAACCCCGAGGCCCGCAAGCCCCGTGCGGCAGTACCCACGCACGCGCAGACCGGCCACGGCAAGTCCAACTTTGCCGGCAAACCCTCCCCTGCCGGCAAGTCCAAAAAGAAGAAGTTCTACGCCAGCAAGCCCAAGGGCAGATAACAAAGTTGCGGTGGAATAGTTCCTAAAAAGCCTGGTAAAGGCCCAAACAGGAACTATTTCACCGCAACTCATATTGGGATGGCGGATGCCGACCTATCCCTGGATGACCAATCGGTAACCAATACCCACGTGCGTCTGGATATAGCGCGGATGCGCGGGGTCGGACTCGATCTTCTTGCGCAGCGTGCCCATAAAGACACGCAGGCTCGCCAGGTCGCTCTTGGTCGCCGTGCCCCAAATCTCGTGCAGGATAAACTGGTGCGTCAGTACCTTGTCGGCGTTA
This sequence comes from uncultured Collinsella sp., assembly GCA_902465115.1. Lineage (GTDB taxonomy): Bacteria > Actinomycetota > Coriobacteriia > Coriobacteriales > Coriobacteriaceae > Collinsella. Next base: position 4,753 of record CABQMC010000018.1, on the reverse strand, counting down.
TGCGCCAGCAGGCACAGGAGCTTATACTCGATCGGCGTCAGATGCAGTTCCTCGCCATCCATCGTGGCGATGCCGGCATCAAAATCGATATGCAGCTCACCGGTATCGAACGAGCCCTCGGAGACAACGCCGCCCGTCTGCGCATACGAAAGGCGCCTGAGCGTCGTGCGAATGCGCGCGAGCAGTTCCTCGACCGAAAACGGCTTGGTCAGATAGTCGTCGGCACCGGCATCGAGCGCGCGGATTTTGTCCGCATCCTCGCTGCGCGCCGAGACCACGATAATCGGCATGCCCGACCATGCGCGCACCGACTCCACCACCTTGACGCCGTCCATATCGGGCAGGCCCAGATCGAGCAGCACAATGCTCGGCGCCTGCGATGAGGCGGCGGCGATGGCGGCGTGGGCGGTCTCCACAGCCATATGGCGCAAGCCGTGCGCCTCGAGCGCGGCAACAATAAGATTGCGAACGGCGGGGTCGTCCTCAACGACCAAGATGAGCGGTTTTACGGCAGAGTTCGGCACAGCGCTACTCCTTATCAAACGAAACGTCGGCGGCGGGAAGTTCAATCGTAAAGACCGAACCGTGCGGGTCCGCCGCGGCAACCTCTATGCTACCGCCATGCGCCAACGCAATGGAACGGCAGAGCGAAAGACCCAGGCCAACGCTGCGGTGGCTGTCGGCCAGACCATGGTTGGCGGTATAGAACGACTCAAAGATCCGCTCGCGGTCCTCGGATGCGATGCCCGGACCATCGTCGGCCACCGAGCACGCCACGCGTCCATCGTCGACGCTAATCGAAATCATGATATGCGAGCCCGCGGGCGTATAGGTGATGGCGTTGTTCACCAGATTGACCACCAGCTGCACCATCAGGCGCGCATCGACGTTGACGAGCGCCGGCTCATCGCACGCCACCACCTTAAGGTCGTGCTCGCGCACGGCAGGGTTCACGTGGCGCAGCGCCTCCTCGACGATATCGTCCATGAGCTCGAGGGTAGTCGACAGACGCATACCGCTGCCCTCGAGCTTGGTGATGGCGAGCAGATTCTCGACGGTGGCGTTGAGCCACAGCGCATCCGAGCGAATGGATAGAAGCAGGCCGCGGCGCGTCTGGGCATCGAGCACCGCGGTGCCGGTCGAGCCCTGATCGAGCAGCACGTCGGCATTACCCGAAATACTGGTAAGCGGCGTGCGCAGATCGTGCGAGATAGAGCGCAGCAGGTTGGCGCGCAACTGTTCGTTTTTGGCGAGCACCGCCGCCTCCTCGCGGGCCTCCATAGCGCGGGCGCGATCGAGTGCCAGCTCGCCTTCGCTCACGATGGCATCGGCAAGTGTCCGCTCCTCATGCGTCAGCACGTCGGGCTCGGCAACGATAGCCAGCACGCCCACCACCGAGGCGGGGTCGCCCGAGCGCACGAAGCCGTCGCCTGTGCGAACCGTCAGGTAGATGCCATAAAACGCCGAGCCGCCATAGGTGGCATCGAGCGGCGTTCCCACATAGGCGGACGCCGAGAGCCGCGGCGGCATCTGCGGCGCCAGTTCGTGCACCGGCGCGGCATCGCCCACGGCCGTGTATGTCGCACGCGGCAGCAGGTCATCGCCCTCGGCATCGGCGCTGTACCACACGACCGGGCAGCCCGAAAGACGCGCCAGCTGCGTGGCCATGGCGTGAACGATCTGCTGCTGATCGGCGCACCGCTGCAGCATGCGGTTGGTCTCGAGCACCATATGCGTGCGGCGGTCGCTGGCGGCGGCCTGTGCCAAGGCGCGGCGCAGGGCCAATGCAATCGAGCTCGACACAAGCGAGACCACGAACATGATGAAGAACATGCCGGGATAGACGCGGTCGATAAGCGACAGCGAGTAGCGCGGGTCGACAAACAAGAAGTTGTAGAGCGCCACGGCGGCAGCCGAGCTCAGCAAGCAATACAGGCGACTCCAGGTAAAGAATGCGCACAGCTGAACGGCGAACACATAGACGATCATGATGCTCGGCGCGAGACCCGGATGGTCGAGCAGCGCACCCACAATCGTCGCCGCGACCAACAGCCCCACCGATACGCAGGCGTCATACAGAGGAGTGCGGCGCGTCAGCGTTGTGCGCCGCCACCAAAAGCTATCGGCAATATCGCCGTCCGTACGGACGTCCATCAGCGCCCCGCCCCTCTCTCAAAAACAAAAACCACCACAAAGGGACAGGCACCTTTGTGGTGGTTTCCCTTGTGGTGGTTCCAAGTGTAAAGCCTTCTACGACCGGCGGTCGCTAGACAAACAGCACGTGCGCGAGCAGCGCGCAAACGCACGCCGCGACAAGCAGCGTCACCACGATCGAGATCACGCGGTCGGCCATGTCCATGTTGGCACGATTCGTAAAGAACCGATCTTCGGCGGCGTCGACGCGCGCCTCACGCACCAGCTCGGCCGCAAGATCGCGACCGTCAAGCACCTTTGCATCCATGGTTTCCTCCCAGGACTCAATCCCCGTCAATACAAGCCCGCCCGTTCGCAGACAAACCTCGAGCGTCGACTACGGCCGCTCGTTGGGAGCCAGGCGCTGCATCTTGTTCACGGCCTTGAACTTGGTGAACAGCGGCACGTACTCAAAGCTCACGTTGGAGTTCTCCAGGCCGTACCAACGCGCGGGCGTGCCGGCGGCGCGGCGGATGATGTACTTGAGCGTGATGGCCGTACGCTCGCTCGGCTCCACGTCGCTTTCGGGCGCCAGAAGCTTACGGATCAGGACGAACTTGAACGTGCCGATGTTACCCGGGTCCTTGTAGACCGAGTAGTCATGCGTCTGCGGCGGCAGCTCGCCAGTGGCAGCCAGGTCCTGAACAACCTGACGCAGGTAGGCATTGACGCGCTGGTTGATCTTGTAGCCCAGGTACAGATGCACGCGGAACACGTAGTCGGTGCCGAACGTCTCGACCGAATAGGCAAAGGTGTGCGGTTCGTCCATGGTCTCGACATTCACAAACCACCAGGCGCGGGCACGCTTGGGATGCTTGTCCAAGATCGAATAGACGATATCGCGGTCGATGTAGTCGGTATGGGTGTCCTTGGTCAGGTACACGACGTTGTCGCTCATGCGCTCGTAACGGTCGTCGTCGCGCAGGCGCTTGAGCTGCGGCAGGTAGCTGCGCAGCGGCAGCAGCGTAAACTGGCGCTGCTCGACCGCCGTGCCGTTGTACCAGCACACCATAATGCCCATGATGAGTGCAGCCATGAGGATGGTGAAGTAGCCGCCGTGGAAGAACTTGGTGAGCGAGCTCACGAAGAAGAAGCCTTCGAGCAAAAGGAAGAAGGCTGCGAAGATCCACGGAGCAACCTTGAGCTTGCGCTCCTCGTGCAGGTAGAAGAAGAGCAGCAGCGTGGTGCACATCATTGTCAGCGTAATGGCAAGGCCGTAGGCGGCTTCCATATGCGCCGAGTTCTGGAACAGCAGCACCACGATGACGCAGCCTACGAGCATGACGTTGTTGACCATGGGGATGTAGAGCTGGCCCTTGGTCTCGGCAGGGTAGAAGACCTGCATGTGCGGCATGAGGTCCAGACGGCTGGCCTCGGACACCAGCGAGAATGCGCCGGTGATGAGCGCCTGCGAGGCAATGATGGCCGCAACGGTGGAAAGGCCGACGGCAAACGGGCGCAGGCCCGGGGCGAGCATCTGGTAGAACGGGTTGAGGTCGGCAATGCCCATGAGCTCGGGGTTGGCAGCGTTGTTCATAAGCCAAGCGCCCTGGCCCATATAGGAAAGCAGCAGGCAGCACTTAACGAACGGCCAGGTAGCGTAGATGTTGCCGCGGCCGACGTGGCCCATGTCGGAGTAGAGCGCCTCGGCACCGGTGGTGGCGAGGAAGCAGCTGCCCAGAATCATGATGCCCGCGTGGTTGTTGGGGCTCAGCAAAAAGGCGATGCCGCGCACCGGGTTGAGGCACAGCAGCACGGCGGGGTGCTGGAAGACAAAGAACAGACCCGTACCGCCCAGAAACAGGAACCACAGCGTCATGATGGGGCCAAAGGCGTGACCGATCTTGGCCGTACCGATGCGCTGTACCAAGAAGAGCACGATGATGATGGCGAGCGTAATGGCGACGACGCGGCCCTGGTCATCGCCCAGCACGGCATGGACCGCCGGGATGGTGCGCAGGCCCTCGATGGCCGTGGTAACGGTAACGGCAGGCGTCAGGATGCCGTCAGCGAGCAGCGCGGCGCCACCCAACATGGCGGGGATGATAAGCCACTTGCCGCAGCGCTTGACCAGGCTGTACAGGGCAAAGATGCCGCCCTCACCATGGTTATCGGCGCGCAGCGAGATGAGCACATACTTGATGGTGGTCAGCAACGTGACCGTCCACACGACAAGGGAGAGCGCGCCGAGCACGAACTCCTCCGTGACGCTTCCGATGCCGCCGTTGCCGGCAACGAGCGCCTTGGTTACATACATGGGGCTGGTGCCGATATCGCCGTACACCACGCCCAGCGTGACGAGCATCGCCGAGATGCTCACAGGAATCGCAGCGTGCGAGGCTGCCTCCTTGGCCTTTTGTTCCATAAGCCGGTTTCCTCCCAACTTTAATGTTCGAAGGGATTATAGGTAATCGGCCCATGTTTGAATGGCGCTGTTTTCCCAGCTAAATAAACATTTATACGGCCTTTAGGCCACCGCGGCGATATGGAATGTGACAAAGGGACTGCCCCCTTGTCACATTCGTCATTTTCCAAGCCAGTTTTTGAACCACCACTCCAT
>CABQMC010000017.1 GCA_902465115.1 uncultured Collinsella sp. | reverse complement strand
CGATCCGCCATGCGGTAGCCCTTCTGGTACACGTCGTTGACGGTCTCGTCGTACTGCGACGCGTCCTCAACGCGACCCACGGCCTGGTGCTCGAGCGGATCGAACGCCTCGCCCTTAGGGTCGATGGGCTCAACGCCCTCGTGCGCAAACACATCGAGCAGCTTGGCATGAACCGCATCGACGCCGTCGACGAACTGCTTAAAGTCGTCGGCAAGCTCTTGGCTGCGGGCATGGTCGATCGCGCGCTCGATATCGTCGACCACCGGCAACAGCGCGGTGACGAGCTTCTCGGTCGCACGCTCGCGCTCGGCGATGCGCTCGCTGGCGGTGCGGCGACGGAAGTTCTCCCAGTCGGCCTGCAAACGGGCGGTGCGCTCGGTGGCGTCCTTCGCCTTGTCCTCGGCGGCCTTCTGAGCCTCTGCCGCAGCATCAAGCTCGTTGCGCACGTCGGCAAGCTCTTTCTGAGCCTGCTCGAACTTGAGCTTAAAGTCGTTGTCGGCGGCTTCCTCACCGGCGCGGATAGCGGCTTCCACCATCTCGTCCTCGGTCATCGTCGCCTCCTTGTTGGAATCCTCTACTTGGTTCTCGACAGCCTCGGCGGCCGCGGCCTCGTTGGCCTCGGTATCGTCGACGGCCTCTACGGGAATCTTCACGTCCTTCTCCTCAGAGTCAACGGGGGCGGCGCCAGCGGCAGCCGCCTCCGTGCGAGCTTTACGGGCGGACATGATTACTTGTCCTCGTCGTCCACAACCTCGTAGTCGGCGTCGACGACGTCATCGTCGGCAGGCTGGGCGCCGGCGGCACCGTCGGTCTGCTGCTGAGCGTCGGCGTAGACAACCTGGGCCAGCTCGTAGGCCACAGACTGCAGGGACTCGCCGGCGGCCTTGATAGCCTCGACGTCAGAGCCCTCGAGCGCCTTCTTGGCGTCGGCGATAGCGGCCTCGGCCTTGGACTTCACGTCGGCGGAAACCTTGTCACCGAGCTCGTTGAGGGTCTGCTCGGTGGAGTAGCACAGGCTGTCGGTCTGGTTGCGGACCTCGACCTCTTCCTTCTGCTTCTTGTCCTCCTCGGCATGAGCCTCGGCGTCCTTGACCATACGATCGACTTCGTCGTCGGACAGAGCGGTGGAGCCGGAAATGGTGATCTGCTGCTCCTTGCCGGTGCCCTTGTCCTTAGCGGAGACCTTGACGATGCCGTTGGCGTCGATGTCGAAGGTGACCTCAATCTGCGGCACGCCGCGGCGGGCAGCCGGAATACCGGTCAGCTGGAACTTACCGAGCGACTTGTTGTCGCGGGCAAGCTCGCGCTCGCCCTGGAGCACGTTGATCTCGACGCTGGTCTGGTTGTCGGCAGCGGTGGAGTAGACCTCGGTCTTGGAGGTCGGGATCGTGGTGTTGCGGTCGATCATCTTGGTCATGATGCCGCCCATGGTCTCGACACCCAGCGACAGCGGGGTAACGTCGAGCAGCAGGATGCCCTCGACGTCGCCGGTGAGCACGCCGCCCTGGACGGCAGCGCCGTCGGCAACGACCTCGTCGGGGTTCACGGACATGTTGGGCTGCTTGCCGGTCATAGTCTTGACGAGCTCCTGGACAGCGGGCATACGGGTGGAGCCGCCGACGAGGATGACCTCGGTCAGATCGGAGAGCTTAAGCTTGGCGTCGCGCAGAGCGTTGGTGACAGGCTGCTTGCAGCGCTCGAGCAGGTCGCGGGTGATCTTCTCGAACTCGGCGCGGGTCAGCGTGTAATTGAGGTGCAGCGGGCCGGACTGGTTCATGGTAATGAACGGCAGGTTGATGGTGGTCTGCTGGGCGGCGGAGAGCTCCTTCTTGGCGTTCTCGGCAGCCTCCTTCAGACGCTGCAGGGCCATGGGGTCCTGACGCAGGTCGACACCGTTCTCCTGCTGGAACTTATCGGCCATCCAGTCGATGACGCGCTGATCCCAGTCGTCGCCGCCCAGGTGGTTGTCGCCCGAGGTGGACAGAACCTCAAACACGCCGTCGGCGAGGTCAAGGATGGAGACGTCGAAGGTGCCGCCGCCCAGGTCGAAGACCAGGATGCGCTGGTCGGTGCCCTGCTTGTCCAGGCCATAGGCAAGAGCAGCAGCGGTCGGCTCGTTGACGATACGCTTGACGTTGAGGCCGGCGATCTTACCGGCGTCCTTGGTGGCCTGACGCTGGGCGTCGTTGAAGTAGGCCGGGACGGTGATGACGGCGTCGGTGACGGTCTCGCCCAGATACTTCTCGGCGTCGGCCTTCATCTTTGCGAGCGTCATGGCGCTCACCTGCTCGGCGGTGTAGTCCTTGCCCTCGATGTCGACGACGGCACGACCACCCTGGCCCTCCTTGACCTCATACGGCACGGTCTTGATCTCGGAGGTGCACTCGGAGTACTTGCGGCCCATGAAGCGCTTGATGGAGAACACGGTGTTCTTGGGGTTGGTGACAGCCTGGTTCTTAGCGGCCTTACCCACGACGCGGTCGCCGTCAGCACGGAAGCCGACAACGGACGGGGTGGTGCGGTCGCCCTCGGCGTTCACGATAATGGTCGGAGAACCGCCCTCGAGAACGGCCATAGCGGAGTTAGTAGTACCAAGGTCGATACCAAGAATCTTACTCATTAGAAATTCCCTCTCTCTTGTGCGTTTGCACCGACTCGGCGGTCTGCCGCGCGGTGTTTCGGCTTGTCTTTCAGGATGTAGTGTATCCCCTTATGGGCCGGAATATACAAAATCTAAGTCAATTCATATAAGATTTCTTATTGCCGAGAGTTTAGGTTCGCAAATGCGCAGGTAGACGCACTGTTTGAGTTCTGGGCAAATCTATCAAGATCTATGTAGAGATGGCTGAGGTTTGGATCTGGGGGTGCCTGGGGCGGTCTTGGGCGACCCCGAGGAAGGCGTGACCCGTTTTGAGCGTCGATTCCGGGACACGCTTTCCAGAAGCTCGCTCAATTGCTCAATATTACGAGTCACCTTTAGCTAACATTTGTGCAGTTCAACGGCCCCACCTGCGCGTTTTTTAGTAAACCTTGGCATACTCGGCGAACGGTATGAAGATGCCGGTCAGAGGGTATTGCAAACGGTCGCTCTCGTGGTATGTTTTTGCCCGAATCAAACCGACGCGCATCGCCTGTAGCGCCGGTCAACAGAGAGGAAACTACCATGGCTCATCCCGTAATTGATGCCGACGAGTGCATCGCTTGTGGCGTTTGCGTCGACTCCTGCCCCGCTGGCGTTCTGGAGCTCCAGGACGTCGCTACCGTCGCTGACGAGGACTCCTGCGTCGCCTGTGGCGCTTGCCAGGACGCTTGCCCCGCTGGCGCAATCACCGAGATCGTCGAGGAGTAACAACTCCCCACTTGCACACTCAAAAGTACACCGTGCACAAAAAGGAGGCCTCCGCATCGCCGCGGAGGCCTCCTTTTGCATTCGTCGTTACTAGGACAGGCCGTCTTCGTAGGGCATTAGGTCCGCCAAGTAGCCTTTTTCCTTGAGCATGGCCTCGATCTCGTCGAGGGTTTGCTCATCCTCTGCCGCAATGCGATGGAAGTGGTAGCCGCTCGTCACCGTCAGCAGCGGAAAGCTCTTGCCGCTCTCGATATCGCGCAGATAGCGCTCAACATCGCGACGATTGCGGATGTCCAGGTCGGCCGTGATCTTGCCGTACACACGATGGTTGACGATCACGTTGAGCACGGCGCCACCCGCATCGACGATACTCGTGAGCTCATCGCCTGCCTGCTCCACGCTGTGGCGAACCTTGACCAAGCGCGTGGGCACGGCGGGGCTGCTGGGGGCCTCCTGCAGCACATAACCACGGTTGGTCGCCACGATATCGTGCCCATCGGCACGCAGCAGAGCGATGTCCTGCACCACGACCTGGCGGCTCACACCCACCTCGCGGGCAAGCGCGCTGCCCGATACGGGCCCCTTGGCTCGCTCGAGCACACCCATGATGGCACGGCGACGCTCGCGGGCGTTCATTATTTACCGTCCAGCAGACGCAGGTGCTTAAGCGAGAGGTCGAGGATCGGGGCGGAGTGTGTCAGCGCACCCGAGCTAATAAAGTCGACGCCCAGATCGGCCAGGGCGCGGATATTGCTGGCATCCACATTGCCCGAGCACTCGGTCTTGGCGCGGCCGGCGATAAGCTCAATCGCGGCAGCCATGTCGTCGTGGGTCATGTTGTCGAGCATGATGATGTCGGCACCGGCCTCCACGGCCTCGCGCACCATGTCCAGGTTCTCGCACTCAATCTCGACCGTCGTGGTAAACGATGCGTGGGCGCGTGCCATCTCGATCGCACGCGTCACACCACCGGCGGCATCGATGTGGTTGTCCTTGAGCATGACGGCCGTCGACAGGTTGTAGCGGTGGTTGCTGCCGCCACCGATCTCAACCGCGGCCTTCTCAAACACGCGCATGCCCGGTGTGGTCTTGCGTGTGTCGACAAGCACGGTCTTGGTACCCTCGAGCGCCGCTGCCATGTTGTGCGTGTAGGTGGCGATACCGCTCATACGCTGTAGATAGTTGAGCGCCACGCGCTCGCCCGAAAGCAGCACGCGCGCGTCGCCGCGCACCTGGCCCACGTGGTCGCCGGCGTGCACCTCGTCACCGTCGACGACATCAAACAGCACCGAGCTCTGCGGGTCCAGCAGCTCAAAGGTGCGAGCGAACACATCCAGGCCGGCGATGATGCCGTCGGCCTTGGCGATAAGCTCCACCGTAGCGGGGCGCGCCGTGGGACACACGCTTGCCGTGCTCACGTCCTCAAACGTAATGTCCTCGCGCAGGGCCTGCAGAATCAGCTCATCGACGACGAGTTTCATAGTAATGGGATTCATGGTCTACTCCTCCACGGCCTGCGTGCCGGCGGCACGGGCCAGATCATCGATTGCCAGGGTGTCGGCGCTCAGGGCGCGATGACGTCCATCGAGCGCGGGCTCGCCCGTCTGCTCCACGGCAAGCGACTCGCCGGTGCGCATACGCCAAGCAGCGCGGCGGCCCCAGACCAGCGCTTCGAGCAGGCTGTTTGATGCAAGGCGGTTCTTGCCGTGAACGCCGTTGCAAGCCGTCTCGCCCGCGGCGTAGAGCTCGGGCATCGAGGTGCGGCCGTCCTTGTCAACCCACACGCCGCCCATAAAGTAGTGCTGCGTGGGCGTAACGGGGATGGGCTCGTCCAAGATGTCACGGCCGTCCTCCAGGCAGCGCGCGCGGATATTGGCAAAGTGCCCGGTCACCACGTCGCGCTCGACGGGGGCAAAGCTCAGCCACTCGTGCTCGGTACCGTCCTGCTTCATCTGCTCGCGGATGGCGGCGGCGACAACATCGCGCGGCTGAAGCTCATCGGTAAAGCGCTCGCCGGCGGCATTGAGCAGAATCGCGCCCTCGCCGCGGCAGCTCTCGCTGATCAGGAAGGTGCGGCCTGGCTGCGGCGAGAACAGACCCGTGGGGTGAATCTGCACGTAGTCCAGGTGCTCCATCTTAATGCCATGCTCCTGAGCGATGTAGCAGGCATCGCCCGTGAGTTGCGGGTAGTTGGTCGAATGGTCGTATACGCCGCCGATACCGCCCGTCGCCCACAGCGTGTGGCGGGCATGGATCTTAAACGGCTCGCCGGCATGCACGCCCTCGGCGGCATTTGTCAGCTCGTCGGCGGGGCGAACCGAGTTGTTCTCGTCCACGGGAACGGCGACGACGCCGGTGCACACCGTGGCGCCGTCACGCTCGCCCGTCAGGATGTCGGTCATGGCCACGTGCTCCAAGATCTGCACGTTATCCAGCTTGCGAACGGCCTGGAGCAGCTTGGTCGTGATCTCCTTGCCCGTAATATCGGCATGGAAGGCAATGCGCGGGCGGCTGTGTGCGCCCTCGCGGGTAAAGTCGAGGCTGCCGTCGGCCTTGCGCTCAAAATCCACGCCCATCGCTAGCAGGTCGTTGATGACCGAGCGGCTCGAGCGGATCATGATGTCGACGCTCTCGCGGCGGTTCTCGTAGTGGCCGGCGTGCATGGTGTCCTCAAAGAAGGCATCATAGTCCGAGCCCTCGGGCAGTACGCAAATGCCGCCCTGTGCGAGCATCGAATCGCACTCGTCGACAGCGCCCTTGGAGAGCATGATCACGCGCGTGCTCGTCGGCAGATTGAGGGCCGCGTACAGGCCCGCCACGCCACAACCGGCAATGACGACGTCGCACTCCATATCGGGGTATTGTTTGGTTTCCACAGGAATCCTCTCCCTTGTAATGTGGCATAAGGGACTGTCCCTCATGTCACGTTGGCTTAGCGCGCCGCGTACTCGAGCATGCGGTCGAGCGTGAGTTTGGCCTGGTCGGCAGCCTCGTCCGACACGCCGATTTGCACCTCGCCCTCGCCCGTCTCCAGGCAGTGCACGAGTTTTTCGAGCGTGATGAGATCCATGTTGACGCAGGTGGGCTGCACCGCGGGGAAGTAGAACTTTTTGCCGGTGCCCTCGCAGCGGCGCTCGAGCTCGTAGAGCACGCCGCGAACCGTCACGATGATGAACTCACTCGCGTCCGACTCCTCGGCGTACTTGATGATACCGGCGGTGGAGCCGATGTAGTCGGCCTCGGCAAGGACGTCGGCCTTGCACTCGGGGTGCGCCAGCACGAGCGCGTCGGGGTGCGCTTCCTGCGCATCGACGATCTGCTCGACGGTGATGATGTGGTGGCGCGGGCAGTAGCCCTTGTTGAGGATGACGTGCTTTTGCGGCACCTGCTCGGCTACAAAGCGGCCCAGGTTTTGATCGGGGATGAACAGGACGTGTTGCTGCGGCAGCTCGGACACGATCTTGACGGCGTTGGAGCTGGTGACGCACACGTCGCTCCAGCTCTTGATCTCGACCGTCGAGTTGACGTAGCAGACGACAGCCAGGTCGTCGCCGTACTCGGCGCGCGCCTCATCGACCGTCTCGCGCTTGACCATATGCGCCATGGGGCAGTCCGCACCCGGCTCGGGCAGCAGCACGGTCTTGGTGGGGTTGAGCAGCTTGGCGCTCTCGCCCATAAACTCCACGCCGCACAGCACGATGGTCTGCTGCGGCAGGCTCTTGGCGAGCTTTGCCAGGTAGAAGCTATCGCCGACGTAATCGGCAACGGCTTGGACCTCGGGCGCCACATAGTAGTGCGCCAGGATCACCGCGTCACGTTGTGTTTTTAGTTGCTGAATGGCCTCGACGAGCTCTGCGGGCACCAGTGCCGCGTGCTCCGTTGCCGTCGTTGCCGATGCTAGGCCGGCCGCGATATCGCGTGCAAGCTCCGACGCATCCATGTTCGCGCTCTGTGCCATCAAGGCCCCTCTCTTTTGGCGAATCTTGGGGCTTTAGTATGACACCTAGGTTTACAGCTGACAAGACAGCTGTAAACCTAGGTGTAAAGTTGAAATAAAGATTCAATCATGTAGCAAGTCCATTTTCGAACTGGCAAGCTGAGGATAGCTGAGCTCTCGATGGCGCAGGAGGCATCTTTCGCCACCGCAATACCGCTTGGCGCGAGTTGCACGCCGTGGGGCGCAAACGGTCCGCACCTCCGCAAGCGGCGCGTGCCCGATGTGGCAAAATCGAACTACTTAAGGGGGCCGAATGCTCAAGATTATTGCCTGCGACGATGACGTCGCTTTTCTAGATAGACTGCACCGAATGATCGATCGTTGGTCGACCGAGACGGGCACGGCGGTCGATGTTGCGCTCGTCACGCGCGGCGAGGACCTACTGGCCCGCCATGCCGCATCGCGCGCCGACATCATTCTGCTCGACATGATCATGCCGCTCGTCAACGGCATGGACACCGCACGCGAACTGCGCCAGGCCGATACCGCCGTGCGCCTGGTGTTCCTCACCTCGTCGCCCGAGTTCGCACTGGAGTCCTACGAGGTCCGTGCCTTCGACTATCTGCTCAAGCCCGTGACTTACGAACGCCTGGCGCAGTTACTCGACGAGCTTTCGAGCATGCGCCCGGCGGCAACCGACGAGCTCGTGATCAAAACTTCCTTTGGCTACCACGCCCTGCGCCTGTCCGACATCGAATATGCCGAGGCGCGCAACAAGCACGTGGTCTTCCACCTGCGCGACGGACGCGATATCGAGGCACTCGAGTCGTTCCGCAGCGTCGAGGACCGCTTGGAGCAAAACGCGGTCTTCTTTAAATGCCACCGCAGCTACCAGGTCAACCTGCGCAATATCGATCACTTTGACCGCACGGACATCGTCATGCGCTCGGGCGCGTGCATCCCGCTTTCGCGCAGCTGCAAGCAGGGATTCCAAGACGCCTACTTTGCGGTGCGCTTTGAGGGTGGAAGACACTGATGGTCTCCTCGGTCGAAATGATCCTTTGGGCAATCCACCACGCCACGACGTTGCTCTTTGGCGTCTTTGCCTCGGCGGCGCTGTGCGGTATCGAGATCAACCGGCGTCATGCGCTTGAACTGGTGCTGGTCGGTGCCGTAACCGGATGCGCATTTGGCCTCGCCAATGCCGTCGGCGGAGAGCTTTTCGCCCGCCAGGTATATCCGCTCGTCGTGCATCTGCCGCTCATCATCTATTTGTGCGCGCGCTACCGCCTGAGCCCGCTGCTTGCCGTGCTCGGCATTACGAGTGCCTATCTGAGCTGCCAGTTCAGCAATTGGATGGGCATCGCCGCATTTGCCGCAACCGATTCTCAGATCGCATACTATCTGGCGCGCATCGCGACCACGCTCGCCGTCTTTGCCGTCCTGCTGCATTGGGCCGGCGACATCGGTCCGCGCTTGGCGATTAAAAGCACCACCGAGCTGGGCATCCTTTTAATCCTGCCGCTCGTCTATTACGTCTTTGACTATGCCACCAACGTCTACACCACGCTGTTCCACTCGGGCTCGGTGGTGACGGTTGAGTTTTTGGCCTTTGCACTCTGCGCGTTCTACCTTATGTTCCTCGCCGTCTACCTGCGTGAATACGAAGAAAAGGAAACCGCCGAGCGAGAGCGCTGGATGCTCGAAACCCGCGACAGCGCCGCCATCAAAGAGCTCGAGGCTTGGCGTCAATCTGGGCGCGAGCTTTCGATTCTGCGCCACGACATGCGCCACTTCCTACGCGGCCTGGCCGCTTTAATTGAGGAGGGCCACACCGACGAGGCGCTCGATCGCATCGACGAACTCTGCGAAGCCGGCGACCGCACCGCCGTACGCCGCTTCTGCGCCAACGAGACCGTAAACATCGCGCTTTCGTCATTTAACTCGGATATCAATAGAAACGGCATTACCGCCAACCTGCGCGCCGCCGTACCCGAAACCATCCACGTAGGTGACGCCGACCTGTTTAGCGTGCTCTCAAATGCCTTGGAAAACGCTATCACCGCCGCAAGCGCCGCACCCCAAGGAAAGAGATTCGTCGACCTTGACCTGCGATTAGAGGACGGCCAGCTGCTGCTGTTAGTTTCCAATACGTTTGACCGCGCGCCGCGCATGGTCGACGGCATGCCCGTGACCCGGCATGCGGGCCACGGCTTTGGCACCAGGAGCATCAAACTTGCCGTGGAGCGCATGAACGGCAACTGTCAGTTCCGCATTAACGGCGATCGGTTTGAGCTGCGCGCCGTGATGTAGAAGTGCGGCGCCGATCTCGAGGCGCGCCTTGCCCGCCAGGCAATCGCTCGCCGGCACCAATCCGCTACAGCGGAGCGGCCGCCGGAGTCAGCTGCTTGATATAGGCCCACATGCGCTGCTTAGCGGCCTTGTCGGTGAGTGCCGCCTCAAAGCCGTCGAGCGCGAGCACGCGGCGGCCCTGCACATGGGCGACCAAGCCGGGCTTGAGCATGGCGGTGTCGAAGTCATCGATCGCCACGAGCATATCGGCATAGGTCTCGCGCATGGCATCAGCCGCGTTGTTGTCGAGCAGTAGCACCGCCTCGGGGTCCAAGGCCTCAAGCGCCTCGCGGAACAGCTCGCACGGCAGAGTCTCGCCCACCGCGACCGCTCCGTCACCCACGCCGGCGACGCTTGCCAGCACGCAAAAATCCTCGGGTGCGTAGCCGATGGCGCCGAGAGCCTTGCGCAGCGCGGCACCGTCTGGACCGGCAGCCAGCTCGCCGCCCGCGCGCTCGGCCTCGTCCAAATCGCCTTTGACCAGCACGATCGGCGAGCACGCGTTGCCCGCGATACGCACGCCACGGACCGCAAGCGATGTGAGCTCTTGCTCGGCCGCCTGGGCGATGGCTTCTTTTTTCTGGCTTTGTGACGTGGACATGCGCTCTCCAATCGTTTGCGTGCCCACCATTATATAAAAGAGCTGCCCGCGAGTGGTTGCTTTGCGGGCGGCTGGGTATAAGCACGGTCGTACTGAGTTTTACGCGACCGAGCCGCGTCGCATTATGGAGGTCACCATGGCTGACATTAATCAGATTACCCCCGAGAACTTCGATTCCATCGTTAACGACAGTCTGCCCGTGCTGGTCGATTTTTGGGCACCGTGGTGCGGGCCCTGTCGATCCCTCTCGCCCATCGTTGACGAGGTTGCCGATGAGCTGGCGGGCAAGCTCGCCGTTGCCAAGTGCAACGTCGACGACAACCAGGACCTGGCCATGAAGTATGGCGTCATGAGCATCCCCACGCTGATTGTGTTTAAGAACGGCGAGGAGATTGACCGCTCGGTTGGCGCTCTGCCCAAGGCGAGACTGCAGGCGCTGCTGGAGAAGCATCTGTAATACGCTTGTTACTTACCCGCCGTCCATGAGCGCTTTTGCACCGCTCGCCGGACTTCTGGGTGCACCGTGTGCGACCACGGATAGTATGGTAGTCACAAACAGCCCCCAGTGAACGGGTGCGGGTCACACAGACTCGCACCCGTTTTCTTATGCAGCTGCGCGCAGAGCGGGCGTAGTAAAATTTGAACCACTGAACTGCCCCATACAAAAGGAGATTTCCCATGCATGATGTCGGAATGAACATGAGCCAGCTTGCCATGAGCGTCAAGCAGGTCGACGACACCATCGAGCTCGCTCACGAGTGGAGCCATCAGCTGCTGCATGCGACCGAGAATTTTGACATGGAGCGCATCGGCGCCAAGCTCGAGGCCGTCATGGCCGCGCTGCACGAGGCCCACGACGCACTCGAGGGCTACGAAGAGGCCATCGAGGCCGACCACAACTCCGTCGGATCCGTGAAGCTGGTGTAAAGTGGCCGAACACGAGCATGGCAGCGGGTACGAGCACGAGCATCCGCACGGGGTGGACGGTGACGCGGGCTGCCACTGTAGCGGCTCCGGCTCCGAGCTGGTCCGCTTTTCGGTTACCGCACCGGACGACCTGCTGCGCCGTTTTGACGAACAGATCGCGCGCCGCGGCGACGTGGCCAACCGCTCCGAGGCCGTGCGCGACCTGATTCGCGCCTCGATCGCCAAGGAGCAGATGCGCACGCCCGATGAGCATGTTATCGGGTCGCTCACCATGATCTACGACCACCATACTGGCGACCTGACGCGCCGTCTGGACGAAGTGCAGCACGACTACACCGACGAGATCGTATCGACCATGCACGTGCATCTGGATCACCACAACTGTTTGGAGATTCTGGCGCTCAAGGGTCGCGGCGAGCGCGTCTACGAACTAGCCGACCGCCTGCTGGGCCTGCGCGGCGTTAAGCACGGAGAGCTCACGTGCGCCGCCACCAAGCAGAGCCTGGGGCTGTAGCGGGATTTCCCGCAGCGCACCTGCCAAATAGGGACAGGTTTGTTTTGGCAGGTTTAGAAGTTTTACCTACCAAAATAAACCTGTCCCTATTTCGTCGGTTTTGATGAGGGGTGTCGCATGCGGCATGTGCATATTCATGTGACGGGCATTGTGCAGGGCGTTGGCATGCGACCGTTTGTGTATCGCGAGGCCATGGCGCATGGCATTTGCGGATGGGTGCTCAATGCGGGCGACGGCGTGCATATCGAGGCGCACGCTCCGGCCGATGCGCTCGATGCTTTTGTTGCCGCGCTTTCCGAGCATGCGCCTGCGGCGGCTCGCGTAGAGCATGTCGAGGTTGTGGACTTGGCAGCCAACGGTTGGGATGCCGCCAATGAACAGGGCTTTCGCATCGTAGCATCGCAGGACCAGACCGCACACACGACGCTCGTCTCGCCCGACATCGCTACCTGTGACGATTGCCTGCGCGAATTGTTCGATCCCGCCGACCGACGCTATCACTACCCCTTTATCAACTGCACTAACTGCGGGCCACGCTTTACCATCATCCGATCGTTGCCTTATGACCGAGCGGCCACGTCGATGGATTGTTTTCCCATGTGTCCCAGGTGTGCCGCGGAGTATGCCGACCCACTCGACCGGCGTTTTCACGCGCAACCCGATGCCTGCTTTGATTGCGGGCCGCATATTACGTGGCGCGAGGCTGTAAACGGCGATGCGTGCGGGAATTCGTCCGCGACACCGGCCGTCGGCACCACACGCGAGGCCAGCGACGCCATCATCGAGCGCTGCGTTGAGCTGCTGGCCAGCGGTGGCATCGTCGCCATCAAGGGCCTGGGCGGATTCCACCTGGCCTGCGATGCTGCCAACGAACAAGCGGTGCGCGAGTTGCGCCGTCGCAAACGCCGCAGCAACAAACCACTTGCCGTCATGGTGCGCAGTCTTGCTGATGCCGGGCGCCTGTGCCATATCGACGACGCTGAGCGCGAGCTTCTCGCCGGCAGTATCCGCCCCATTGTGCTGCTGCGCCGACGTGCTGCTTGCGAGAGCGGCGGCTCCCCCGACGCCCTCGCGCTCGCGCCGTCCGTCGCGCGCGACCTTCCTGAGCTCGGCGTCATGCTCCCCTATACGCCGCTTCAACATCTGTTGCTTGCCGCGGCAGAAGCCTGCGGTATGCACGCGCTCGTCATGACCAGCGGAAACCTGAGCGAAGAACCCATCGAGACCGACGACGACCTTGCCTGGGAACACCTCGTTGCTGCCGGCATCGCCGACGCGTTGCTCGGTAACGACCGCGCGATCCTCTCGCGCTACGACGACTCTGTAGTGCGCGTGGTCGACGGCGCCGTTATGCCCGTGCGCCGCGCTCGCGGATATGCACCCCAGCCGCTGCCGTTGCCGGCGCTCGACCGCGCTCCGTCCTGCGTGCTCGCCTGCGGGCCACAACAAAAGGCCACGATTGCGCTCACGCGTGAAGGGACGAACGGCGAGGCAACCTGTTTTGTGTCGCAGCATATCGGCGATGTTGAAAACGGCGGGACCTTCGATGCCTGGAACGCTGCGCGCACGCGCTTGGAAGATCTCTTTGATTTGGCGCCCGCCGCCTTGGCCTGCGATTTACACCCCAGCTATCTATCGGGCCAGTGGGCGCGCGAGCAGGCGCGAAAATGCAATCTGCCGCTCGTCGAGGTGCAGCACCATCATGCGCATATCGCGAGCGTAATGGCCGAAGCCATCGCCGCGGGCCAGCTTACAACCGACGCGCGTGTCCTTGGCATCGCCTTTGACGGCACCGGCGCCGACACCGATGGGACCATTTGGGGCGGCGAGTTTCTTGTTGCCAGCCTTGGCGGCTTTGAGCGCGCCGCGCATTTGCGCACCTGGGCGCTCCCCGGCGGGGCGGCCTCCGTGCGCGACGCCTGCCGCAACGCCTTTGCCCTGCTCAGTGAGCTCGGCCTGCTCGAGCACCCAGGTGCCGCTCGGCTTTTGGACAGCCTCGGCGAGCAAACGCGCAGCGTGACAGCCACCATGATCGAGCGCGGCATCAACAGCCCGCGTACCAGCAGCATGGGGCGTCTCTTTGATGCCGCGGCAGCGATTCTGGGCATCTGCGACAAGGCAACCTACGAGGGCGAACCCGCCATCGAGCTTGAGGCTGCCGCCTGGCGCGCGCTCGACAACGAAATCGCCCATTTTCCCGACGACAACGCCGGCCATTTCGCATCTGGCCCATCGTGGCTGAACGGCCCCCATGTTCTGGATCAGAAAGCACTCTTTGAGACACTTTTGGGAGGAACTGAAGCCGGAGCGCCCGCCGACAGGCTCGCACTCGACTTCCATGTCGCCGTCGCGCGCTCCTCGGCGCGCATCGCCAGCGATATCTGCGCGCACGAGGGCATCGACACCGTCGCGCTCTCGGGCGGCGTGTTCATGAACCGACTTCTGCTTCAACTCCTCACCCGCGAGCTCAAAAGCGCAGGCCTTACTGTCCTCGTCCCCCAAACCGTGCCCGTTAACGACGGCTGCATCGCCTACGGTCAGGCGGCAGTCGCACGCGCTCGCCTCGCGCAGATTGCATCACAGTAGCTCGCCCTCGCACGCCGCCGTGCCCAGCCGTCTCACAGGCGTAACGCGTTTGCCCGCGAACCCCGCGAGCGCTACCATCAACTGATGGATTATTAAGCGCCCATCCAGCGCAAAGCGTATAAAAGGGGAACAATATGTGCCTTGCCGTTCCCGGCAAAGTAGTCAAACGCGACGACGACCTCAAGGCCACCGTCGACATGATGGGCATCGAGCGCCCCGTGTCGCTGAAACTCGTGCCGACGGCGCAGGTAGGCGACTATATTCTCGTACACGCCGGCTTTGGCATCCAGATCGTCGACGAGCAGGAAGCGCAAGAAACGCTCGAGCTCGTTAATGCCATGACCGAACTGGCCGAAGAAGACCAACTGGCCAGCAACCCGGCCGAGGCATACTAGTGGCGGCCGGACAGCCGGCGCGCTCCGGTATCGACTTTTCGGCATTTCGCGATTCCAAGCTGGCTCGCGAGCTCATCGAACGCATTCATGAGCTTGTCGGCGACCGCGCCATCAACCTTATGGAAGTCTGCGGCACGCATACCGTGAGCATCGGGCGCTATGGCTTTCGCTCCATTATGCCGGCCGGGCTCAAGCTGCTGAGCGGCCCGGGCTGCCCCGTCTGCGTCACCGCCAACCGCGACATCGACCACGCAATCGCGCTCGCCAACATAGACGGCGCCATCATCACCACCTTTGGCGACATGATGCGCGTGCCCGGATCATCCACCTCGCTCGCTGCGCAAAAGGCGGCGGGGCGCGATATTCGCATCGTCTACTCCCCGCTCGATGCACTCGATATCGCCGAGCAAAACCCTGATCGCCCGGTCATTTTTATGGGCGTGGGCTTTGAGACTACGACGCCCACCATCGCCGCCGCCATCTTGGAGGCCGAGGCGCGTGGGCTTTTGAACTTTTCGGTCTATTGCGCCCACAAGACCACGCCGCCGGCGTTGCGCGCCATCGCCAACGACCCCGAGACCGCCATCGACGGCTTTATCCTGCCGGGCCACGTCGCCACCATCACGGGCTTGGCCCCCTTTGGCTTTTTGGTCGACGAATTCAATACCCCGGGCGTGGTCACGGGATTTGAGCCCGTCGATATCCTGCAGGGCATCTGCATGCTGGTCCAGATGGTTGTCGAGGACAGGCCGGCGATTGACAACGCCTACCGTCGCGGCGTCAATGCCGACGGCAATCCCGTAGCGCGCCAGCTGGTCGAGCAGGTATTTGAGCCGTGCGATACCACATGGCGCGGG
>CABQMC010000016.1 GCA_902465115.1 uncultured Collinsella sp. | reverse complement strand
GTAACAATCCTGTAAATCATAGCGGCGCACTCGAGTTTTACCGTAATGCGGTCGCGCCCGGCGCTCCACTGTGCTAAAGTATCCCGAACGTTCAAACGACTACGAGGGGGAACTAGAAGATGGCACGTGTGCACAACTTCTCAGCTGGCCCGGCCGCGCTGCCTACAAGCGTGCTCGCCGAGATCGCCGACGAGATGATGGACTACCGCGGTTGCGGCATGTCCGTGCTCGAGATGAGCCATCGATCTAGCATGTACCAGCAGATCATCGACGACGCCGAGGCAACCCTACGCCGCCTGCTGAGCATCCCTGACAACTACCGCGTCCTGTTTTTGCAGGGCGGCGCCACGCTGCAGTTTGCGGGCATCCCCATGAACCTCATGCGCCGCGGCCGCGCCGGCTACATCGTGACCGGCAACTTTGCCAACAAGGCATACAAAGAAGCCGCCAAGTACGGCGAGGCCGTGCTGCTCGCGAGCTCCGAGGACACCAACTTCGACCGCATCCCCGACATGGCCGACATCAACGCGCGCATTGCCGACGAGGCCGCGGGCGACGGGCTCGACTACGTCTACATCTGCCAGAACAACACCATCTTTGGCACCATGTACCACGAGCTGCCCGCTTGCGGCGATGTGCCGCTGGTCGCCGATGTCTCGAGCTGCTTTCTGTCGCAGCCGCTCAACGTTGAGCGCTACGGGCTCATTTACGCCGGCGCGCAGAAAAACGCCGGTGCCGCGGGCGTGACCGTGGTCATCGTGCGCGACGATCTCATCGCAGATGGCCCCGCCTTTGCGCAGACGCCGCAGTACCTGGACCTTAAAACCCAGGCCGCCAAGGGCTCCATGCTCAACACGCCCAACACCTTTGGCATCTACGTGTGCGGCAAGGTGTTCCGGTGGGTCGAGGAGACCGGCGGACTTGCCGCCATGGCCGAGCGAAACTGGGCCAAGGCCAACCTGCTCTACAACCTGCTCGAGAACAGCGAGCTGTTCCACGGCACCACGCAGGAGGACAGCCGCTCCATCGCCAACGTCACGTTCCGTACCGGTGATGCCGACCTCGACGCCGCCTTTGTCGCAGGCGCGGCCGAGCATCAGATTCAAAACGTCAAGGGCCATCGCCTGGTGGGCGGCATGCGCGCCAGCGTCTACAACGCCGTGACCATGGAAGACACGCAGGCACTGGCCTCGTACATGAAGGACTTCGAAGCGCAGCATAGTTTGAGTCCGCGATCTAACTAGCCCGCAACGCGCGGGCCGACCAGCCACTTCAAACCACTTGTTTTAGACAAACCTGCTAAGGAGTTTTTCCATGCGTAAGATTAAGACCATCGACGACATCACCAAGGACGGCAAAGTCGAGTTTGGCGAGGGCTACGAGTTTGTGGGCACCGCCGAGGAGGCCGACGCTATCCTGATGCGCTCCACCGACCTGCACGGCTACGAGCTGCCCGAGGGCATCCGCGCCATCGCCCGCTGCGGCGCCGGCGTCAACAACATCCCCGTCGAGGAGTACGCCAAGAAGGGCGTCGTCGTCTTTAACTCCCCCGGCGCCAACAGCAACGCCGTCAAGGAGCTCGTTCTGGGCATGCTGGTGCTCTCGAGCCGCGGCGTGGTGCAGTCGATGAACTGGGTGCGCGACAACGCCGACGACCCCGAGATTCAGGTCGATGCCGAAAAGGCCAAGAAGGCCTTTGTGGGCCGCGAGCTAAAGGGCAAGCGCATCGGCGTCATCGGCCTGGGCAACGTAGGTTCCAAGGTCGCCAACGCCTGCGTCGACCTGGGCATGGACGTCTACGGCTACGACCCGTTCATTTCCGTCGAGCACGCGTGGGTGCTGAGCCGCGAGGTGCAGCGTGTGGGCACGCTCGAGGATCTCTGCCGCGGCTGCGACTACCTCACCGTACACGTGCCCAGCAAGGCCGACACCATCGGCATGATCAGCACCGAGCAGATTAACCTGCTGGCACCCGACGCCGTGCTCATCAACTACGCACGCGAAACCATCATTGACGAGGATGCCGTCGACGCTGCCCTGCGCAAGGGCAAGCTGAGCTGGTTTAGCTGCGACTTTGCCACGCCCAAGACCGTCAAGATGCCCAACACGTTTATCACCACGCACTCGGGCGCCGGCACTGGCGAGGCCGAGGCCAACTGCGCCGATATGGCCATCAGCGAGCTCAAGGATTACCTGGAGAACGGCAACATCGCGCATAGCGTCAACTACCCCGCCTGCAGCATGGGCAAGGCGCGCGCCGCAAGCCGCATCGCCTGCCTGCACGCCAACGTGCCCAACATGATCGGCCAGATCACGGCCATTCTCGCCAAGGACAACGCCAACGTGCAGCGTATGACCAACGAGTCCGCTGGCGAGAACGCCTACACCATGTTCGACACCGACGAGCACCTGGACAGCAGCACCATCGAGGCGCTCAAGCAGATTCCGTCGATGTATCGCGTGCGCGTAATCAAATAGCGCCGGCTGATCTGACGGGCAGTTCCCCATGTGGCCTGCCCGTCACTGACATTGAATGCCCGCGGGGACGCCTTTCGCACGAGAGGCGTCCCCGTTTTTGTGAGCCCTCCATTAAATGCACCGAGCCGCTTCTTGGCATACAATCTGTATGTTGACCTAACTATCTGTGAGGTGCCTATGGTTGATACAGATTTTGCTTGGCGGCTTACGCAAGGGCTCATGCGGATCGACAGTTCCGACCCAGGTGCGTATGAGGGCGAGATTGAACGCTATATCAAAGCGTTGGTTGAGGAACGGTTGGCGCAGCTGAGCCATCCGGTACTCGATGCCGTGCAGGTTGAGGAACTCGAGGTGCTGCCCGGGCGCCGCAACCTTATGGTCACCGTGCCGGGACTGAGCGACGAGCCACGGCTCGTCTATATCTGCCATATGGATACCGTTACGCTGGGCGATGGCTGGGACGCGGACATTCCGCCGCTCGGAGCGATCGTGCGCAACGATAAACTCTATGGCCGCGGCGCCTGCGATATGAAGGGTGGCCTGGCCTGCGCCATTGCCGCACTGGTCCATACGCTCGAGCGCGTGGCGGCAGAAGGCGAGCTGCCCCGCCGTGGCTTCTCACTCATTTGCTCGGTCGACGAGGAGGACTTTATGCGCGGCTCAGAGGCCGCGATCGATGCCGGCTGGGTCGGCTCGCGTGAATGGGTGCTGGACACCGAGCCCACCGACGGACAGATCCAGGTGGCGCACAAGGGGCGTACGTGGTTCGAAATTGAAATGACTGGCGTGACGGCGCATGCGAGCCAGCCCTGGAAGGGCGCGGATGCCGTCGCCGCCATGGCCGAGGTCGTGTGTTCGCTCCGTCGCGCGTTTATGGCGCTGCCCGCGCACGATGAACTGGGGCCTTCGACCATCACGTTTGGCCAAATCGAGGGCGGATATCGCCCCTATGTCGTGCCCGACCGCGCCAAGGTCTGGGTCGATATGCGCCTGACTCCGCCGACTGATACGGCCGTCGCGAAGCGCATGGTAGAGCAGGCCATCGCCGGCGCCGAAGCCGCGGTCCCCGGTTGCCATGGCAGCTACACCGTGACGGGCGACCGCCCCGCCATCGAGCGCGACCCGAACTCTCCCCTTCTAGCAGCGCTCAAGCGTGCCGCCGATGACGTGACGGACGCGGACACGACCGTCGGCTTCTTTACCGGCTACACCGACACCGCCGTCATTGCCGGCAAGACAGGTAACCGCAATTGCATGAGTTACGGTCCCGGGTCGCTCGCGCTCGCGCACAAGCCCAACGAATATGTGCCCCACGCCGATATCGTTCGCTGCCAGAACGTGCTCATCGCGCTCGCCGATAACGTGCTCTGGGACGCGAGTGGCCAAGTTGGGGCATAATAAGCCGCGAACAAACCGACTCGTGCGTTAGGACCGCCCATGAAAGCACTTCCGTTTCCCTGCATCCGCCCGGCTCAGGACCGCGTGCTCGAGGCGCTGCCTGCAATGGGCAGCGTCTTGAGCGGCAACGATGCTCTGCGCGGAGCCCTTGCCGATGGCCTGATGCTCAAGGACCCGGGTGCGGCATACTACGTGTACGAATGTTCGGGGGAGCCGGGGCGCGTAACAGGTGTCGTGGCGATCTGCCCGGTTAACGTGCTGACGGGTAGCGACGAGGCCGCCGCCGAGAGCGTCGACGCACTCGCCGCCGCGCGCGCAATCGCCGAGCTCAAGGTGCAGCCGCGCCCCGTGTCGCTCGCCTACGAGGCGTCGCCCGTCATGGACATCATCCTGGGCGCTGCCAAAGAGGGTGCCTCGCTCTACGCCGTCACCGATCCCGCGGGCATTACGCACCGCGTGTGGGAGGTCAAGCGCGAGGACGCTGTTGCCGCCATCCGTGCCATGCTCGATCAGGCGCCCGGTCCGGTGTTCGCCGGCGACTCCGCCTATGCCGCCGCGCTGGCTGGGGCATCACAGCTCCTGGCCGACGATGCCCGTGCTGCCGGCACCTACACGGGCGAAGAGCCGTTCAACTTTGCCGTAGCTGTGCTCTTCCCCGCCGCGCAGGTCAGCGGCGCCGCGCCGCAGGTTCCGACAGGTCTGCTCACGCACCAGGTCGCGCGGTTCTAGCAAGACCAGACCGTCCAGCACAAAAATCGGCAGCTCAACAAACAGGGGGCGGAGATGCAGCGGATACATGCATCTCCGCCCCTTTTGCGTCGAGAAGTTATGTCGGCGACCCGTGCCGCCACGCTCGCGTTATCCGCGCTGCGGACCTGCAGTAGCCACAAGCGGTTCAAGCCCCAGCTCGCGCGCGTAATCCTCCTGCGTAAAAATCTCAATCAGCTCAAACGTGCCGGCCTCGTCGTTAAACACGAAATGCAGCACCGAGCAGTTGCCCGGCACACGGTCGCGCTCGTCGGCCGCCGCACCCTTCACGTGGTCCATGAACTCTTTGATAGCCGATCCGTGGCTTACCGCAAGCACGCACGTATGGTCCGGACGCTGCATAAGCTCGGTCAGCGTCGTCACCATGCGGTCGCGCACCTGCATCTGGCCCTCGCCGCCAAACTGACTATAGAAATCGCGCCACGGGCGCTCGGGCATAAGCATCACGCGCTCGGCCTCAAAGTCGCCAAAGAACCACTCGCGCAGGCCGTCCAGGCGCTCGTACGCCAAGCCCGGCCACAAGTTGGCGATAGTCTGCTCGGTGCGATGAAGTGTGGAGGTGTAAGCATGATCGGGCTCAATGCCGCGCGCACGTAAAAACATACCGGCACGCGCCGCCTGGTCGCATCCCAACTGCGTAAGCGGCGAGTCACTCCAGCCCTGAATAATGCGCTTAAGGTTGAATATCGTCTGTCCATGGCGGACCAGAAACAGGTCTTTATTCATAGGGGGTCCTTTCGTTCGTTACCAACCCAAGAGCGAAAACGCCCCGTCGCAATAGCCAAAATGAAGCACGGCACCGTTGTCGGGTAGCTCTCCCTCGCCAGTCACATACTCAAGAAACTCCTGGCAGGCTGAGCCGTGGGAAACCGCCAGCACGCAGTCGTGTTGCGGCCTGGCCATGATGCGGGACAGCGCCGCGACCATGCGCGACTGAAGCTGCACTTCCGACTCGCCGCCAAAGGCCACCGGATAATCGCCCCAGGGCTGCGGCGGCATCTCGCGATTTGATGTGCCCTCCAGCGAGCCAAAATGCCACTCACGCAGGTCATCGACCAGCTCAATGGAACGGCCCTCGCCAACGATAAGCTCGGCCGTATGCCGCGCCCGACCCAACGGAGACGAATACGCATGGTCAAAGGAGATGCCGCGCGCCTCAAACGCCGTGCGCGTCGCCCGCGCCTGCTCGCGCCCGCGCGCCGTAAGCGGCGAATCGTGCCAGCCCTGCAAAATGTTCTGCACATTGAGCTCGGTCTGCCCATGACGCACCAAATATAGATCGGCCACATGCCCTCCCCTCGTACCACCACAAAGGGAACAGGCACCTTTGTGGTGGTTTTGCCGCCGGATTGCGCCGAAATGGCGCACAACTACACCAGCACGTCGGCAAGCGGTCGCTTGGGTACGTGGTGCACCTGCGCCTCGTCACGCCAATAATTAATTGAGCCGTCGGGGTTGGAATCGATCGCGTCGATCACCTGCGTCTCGGCCGGAACGCCAAACGCCATGATCAGCTTGAGCTCATACTTGTCGTTATCGAGCCCCATGGCGTCGATCGCGCGGGGCGTAAAGGCCTTGAACATGCAGGCCGCCACCTCGGGCGTGGCGCTGCGAGCGGCGAGCATCATCGTCTGAGCTGCGATACCCGTGTCGACCTCGGTGATGGGCGCGGCGGGCTTGCCGGGAACGGCGCGCTCGGCAAGAATTGCGATGTAGCCGGTCGGGCGCTCGCCCTCATCG
Source organism: uncultured Collinsella sp. (assembly GCA_902465115.1). Taxonomy (GTDB): domain Bacteria; phylum Actinomycetota; class Coriobacteriia; order Coriobacteriales; family Coriobacteriaceae; genus Collinsella. Next base: position 9,527 of record CABQMC010000016.1, on the reverse strand, counting down.
GGACCCGGCCAATCCTTGAGCGCACCGGCCCACGCGAGCTCATCAAATACGCGCGCGCAGTCCTCTGCACCGCTCACCACATGAAAGCGTAGGCGCTGAGCGTTGGCGCCGCAGGGAGCCAGGTGCGCCAGTTCCGCCAGCTCGAGCAAAAACTCGCGCGGCACGCGCATGGACTCGTCAAAGCGGCGGCACGTGCGGGCGCGGCGAACCAACGCATCGAACGCATCCAGGCCGAGCTTTTCGCAACCTTGCTTTGCCATCGATTCGACACTCGACGGTGCCTCGGGAACTGCTTCGTTCATAGGGACCCCCAATACAAGCCAATTGTCCTTAGGAAAATCTAACCTAAAACGTAGGCAATAACGAACAGGGCTGCAATGTTCTACACCTGTTGAATAGAAAAACGCGACCTGGGGAACAACGGAAACAATTCGGGACCTTTGGGTTACGTTTCGCCCTCCCCGACCCATACGCCAGAGCCTTTAGGCGATACTGGTTGTAACGATCAAGGCTTACGCCGCACGGAAAGGAGACATTATGGGCATCTTTAAGAACGATGACCAAAAATCGAGCCAGTTTGGATTTGACGAGAAAAGCATGGCGGGCAAAGCCGTCAAGGCCGTGCGCTGGATCTACGCCATCACGGGCGTCGTGGCGTTCATTGCTGGTATCGCGCTGCTTTTTGCACCCGCCAAGTCCCTCGTTTTTTTGACGACCGTCCTGGGTTTTTACTTTGTAATCACTGCTGCCATCAGGCTGTTCACTGCCATTTTTGAGCCGCTGCTGCCCACCGGCTGGCGCGTGACGAGCATCATCTCCAACCTACTCATTATCTTGGGCGGCGTCATAATCCTGCGCAACCAGGCCTTCTCGACCGCGACGCTTACCACGATGGTGGTTATCGTGGCCGGCTTTGGCTGGACTGTCGAAGGTGTCATGTCCATTCTGGAGTCCGAGCTTTCGTCCAACCGTGCCCTCGCCATCCTGAGCGGCGTACTCTCCATCATCGCCGGCATGTTCGTGTTTATCTATCCGCTGTGGTCGGCCAAGATGCTCGTCATCTTTAGCGGCGCCGCGCTGCTGGTGTTTGGCGTAACGCTGATTGTTCGCGCTATTCAATTTGGCAAACTGGTGCACTAGATGCCACGAACGCTCTTTATTGATGCAGACGCCTGCCCGGTCACGCGCGAGTCAATTGACTGCGCGCGGCGAGCGGGCGTCGCCGTTGTTATCGCCGGCAACAGCACACAAAACCTGGAACGGCACATTCGCCGCGACGACCCGCGCGATGCCGAGCACGCGCGACGCGGCTTTTGGGTCACGACGCTCGACGTGAGCGTGGGCGCCGACAGCGCCGACTTTGCCATTGTCGAACGCCTGCAGGCGGGCGACGTGGTCGTGACACAGGACATTGGCTTGGCGAGCATGGTACTCGGGCGCGATGCCGCCGCCATCGGCGTGCGTGGGCGCGTCTACGACAAAGCGACCATCGACATGCAGCTGTTTATTCGCCACGAAGAAAAGAAGGTGCGCCGCGCCGGCGGACGCACTCGCGGACCGGCGGCATTTACCAGCGAAGACCGGGCCCGCTTTAAACGCAACCTCACCGAGCTGCTGCACTAACCAAGGTAGATTTTTAGGACATGCCTAAAAATCTACCTTTTTGTTTTGAGCGGTGTGAGCGCTCGGAATCCATGGCTCAACAAAAAAACGGGCTTCAAAATGCCATGCGTCGCCGCATTGCGCAGGCGCCGAGCATGGCTATTTGAAGCCCGTTTTTTTGGCCTACTTAGAGGCCGAAGGCGGATAGGATAAGGCCCCAGCCGGCGCCGATGACGTACATCATGACCAGGAACACGGCGTTTTCACGAGCGCTGCGGTTGGTGCGGAACAGGACCAGGTAGCCCACGCCGGCGGAAATAAGCGTGCCGGCGAGCATCGGCGCCAGCTGTAGCGCGCCCTCCAGGTACAGCTGCGTAATGACCACGCTCGCCGAGCAGTTGGGGATCAGGCCGACAAGCGCCGAACCCAGGACGGCGAGCGTCTCGTTGCCACGCAGGAACTGCTCGATCGCGGACTCGCCGAAGGTCTCGAGCACGGCGACCAGAATCAGCGTCACCAGAAAAATGAATACCGATACCTGCACGGTGTGCGAGATCGCGCTGCGGATGATCGACAGGACAGGCGTCCCTTCGTGGGAGTGGGAGTGACCGTGGCCATCATGGTGTTCATGCTCGCCCTCATGACCGTGATCGTGTCCGTGTTCGTGCTCGTCCTCATCCTCGTCACAGCCGCAATGATCGCGTTCGCACAGCTCGTGGATGTGATCAGCACTTACGCCCGCCTCGGCCACTTCATCAATGATGTCGCCCCCGGTATGGTCGTCGTGCGCGCAGTTCACATGGGTAGGATTGGCCGCGGTTCCCAGCACGGTGCGGCGAATCGCCGCGTGCGCGCGGGCGTTACGGCGCAGGCCGCGAATGGCAGCGTCCACGATAAAACCCGTGACCAGTGCGATCAGTGCCTTCGAAGCCAAAAGCATTGCCATAGTCTGCATGGGAACCTGCTCGGCAAGCAGCAGCGGCAGCATCTCGTCAGAGGTCGAGAGAAACACCGCCACCAGGGTACCCAGCGTCACAACGCGACCGGCGTACAGCGTGGCCGCCATGGCCGAAAAGCCGCACTGCGGCACCATGCCCAGCAACGATCCAACCACGGGGCCCGCGGCACCGGCACGCTTGATGGCGCCGTTAACGCGGTCGCCTGCAACGTGCTCAAGGGTCTCAAGAGCCAAATACGTCACCAACAAAAACGGCACCAGCGAGAGCGTGTCCTTGCCGGCGTCGAGCAGAATATCAATCAGTAAATCCATGACGGATGGAACCTTTCGTGTCTTTCGGCAGCATTGTAAAAGTCCTAGCGGTCAACTAGGGTATTGTAGTTGTCCTAGGCGCGATGCCAATAGTTGCCCATGGTAAACTATCATCTCGCCACATCTTAATAACCCTGAGCCGCACGACGCGGCCCATCCAAGGAGCAGTTATATGAACGTTTCACAAGCACTCGAATACGAGCGCCAGCCGTTTATTCCCATGTTTATCTATGGCGATCACGGCGCCATGGAGTCCGAGCGCCAGAAGGGCGAGGAGGCCCTCAAGGTGCTCGAGACCGAGTATTTTACCGCCGAGGGCGACCCCGGCTTCGACTTTGCCACCGTGCGCGACCTGGCCGACCGCAACCGCGACCTGTGCGACCAGATTGGCGAGGCGCGCCTGCGCAACGTGACGCCCGCGACGCTTTCGCGCGGTCTGTCCGATGCCGACACCTGCGCCGCCATCGGCAAGATGCAAAAGCGCACCGCCGCGTCCGTCATGCGCGAAATCCGCGGCGACCGCGACGCGCTCGGCGTGGCCTACGCCCGCAAGCCCATCCAGGGCACCGTGCTCGGTATCGACATCGAGACCACCGGCCGTGCACCCGAGCGCAGCTACATCATCAACGTGGGCTGGGAGATCATGGAGCTCACCAGCGACGCCGTCCCGCACGACGCCGAGGCACACTACTGCGGTCTGCCCGACATCTACCGCGGCGAGGATGTGCCGTTGTCGAATATCCACCACATCACCTGGGACGACATCGACGGCAAAACGCCCTTCCGCGAGAACAAGGAACTGCAGAAGCAGCTGCTCAAGCTCATGAAGAAGTACCCGTACATGGCACACAACGCCGCGTTTGAGGACAGCTGGTTCAAGATCCACCTGGACGGCTACGCCGAGGCACGCCGCGCCGGTAAGATCATCGTCATCGATTCACGCCAGATCTGCCGCAGCCTGGACGCCGACGTGCGCTCGCTCCCCCGCGAGTCCGCGCCCGCCGCGCTCGAGAACTGGGCGCGCCGCCGTGGCACCCTCGCCGCCGACGCCAGCGAGCAGCATCTGGGCCTGGACGACACCGACCTCATGCTTCGCACCGTCCAAGCCGAGTTCAACCTCAAGAACCTGTTTGCCAAGTAGAAACGTCTACGCCAAACTCCGGCGTAGATCACGAGCGGTCTCGCAGCGGGAAACCCCGCAGCGGGGCCGCCCTACGTTCCACAGATAGATCTGCCATCACAAATTCTGAACCCTCATTTTGAACGATTTCGACCAATTCCCGACACGTAATTCGTTGTCGGATGGTGATGCATCGATATCAAATGTGCAGCAATTGAGTATTTATATGCTATAGCTAAGCTGCGAAAACTTTTATTTAGGGCATACCAACCCATAATTGCGTCAAGCTTTTGGACAGCATTTGGCTAGACCTCTAAAACGACTTTTCCACTCAGCGCCATCAACACGGCATTAGCTGACACGATATATAGCATGAGTATCGTATTGTCACATACCACTGCAAAAGCGGTCTACCAGGCCGCGCATTCGGTGTCTGCGAAAGGCATCAAGTCCTGTAACCCTGCCGCGATTTACGGATCATGTCCCACCGGAACGCTCCTTGACGCAGCCGCAGAATGGCTCACCAAACATGATGTTTCCCTCGACGCAAATGATTCCCTCGAGGTAATGGTGTTTGATCGCAGGAACGCGCGCTACGCGATGGACTGTCAATGCCACGTTTCTTCAAAACGATTCTCGAACTCACGCTTTGTAGAGCTTAAAGATGGCATCTTCGTTGTTGGCGTTGAGCTTTGCGCACTTCAGGCCGCCACCTATCTCCCTTTTCGCGAACTGGTGGAGTACTACTTTGAATTGTGCAGCGCTTACTCCCTTGGAACCGGCTCTTCCACCTCTTATAACGAGCGTTTCGCGCTCACCTCGACCGAGAGGCTAAAACAGTTCTTTAATTCCATTACCAGATGCGACGGTCTGGCCCTTGCCCGAAAGGCGATCCAATGTGTGCGCGACGGATGCCGGTCTCCTATGGAAACAGCCTTTGTCATGATGTTAACGCTGCCCAAAAGCGAAGGAGGGCTTGGTATTAAGGGAATTGAGACCGATTACGAGGTGCAGGTCACCACTGCCGCAAAGAATCTCACGAGACGCAAAAAGTTCTTTATGGATGCGTATCTAAAGAAATCTCGCACAGACATTGAATACAACGGTTTTTATCATGACGCGGAAGAAGACCGCACCATCGATGAGGAGCGCAAGAATGCACTTGCGTCCATGGGGTACGGAATCATCACCGTCAGCCGTTATTCCTTTATGCATGCCAGCTCTTTTGTTAGGGTCATGGAAGCAATCCAGCGGAAAGAGGGCGTACGCCCCTCGCGTCTGCCAAAAGACTTTCAAATCATGCAAGAGGACCTGAGACAGTTTGTGCTCAGAAGGTTTATAAAAGAGAAAAAGCGAATTCAGAAGCAGCTTCGCCAGGATTCCAAAGAGCGTCAACGAATCGACCTCGAAAAAGCAACGCTCGAAGGCATCACGCTGGATGACCCGACAATTAATGAAGTTCTGGCAATCGATGACATGCAGACTGTCGAATCCGACAGCCCATCATTTGCCCAAACAAGCAGCCTCACGCCCGAGGGCAAGGTCTTCGGTGCCGGAAACTAGGCCGGCTAACAAGGTGGGTACCCTAGCGATGTGCAAAATTGCGAGTATTCAGCAGGGTCGGCCCTCCAGCACCCACAAGTTAATTCAAGTAAGAAGCAAAATCGCTATAGACGGCAACGTTTGGCAACATTTGAGGAAGAACTCATCGGTTTAACGCTCTAAGATAACTCTTGAACTGCATTGTTTGGCCTGTAATAAGTTAACAGACCCCCTATTGTTGCAGAATACTCCAATTTTTGCACGGCGCAGGGGCACCCACCCCAGCATCGCTTATCAAAACCGCTTAGGCCGGGATCTCGTCCACTATCCCCCATCATTTTGTACGACGAATTACCTGAACGTTATTGACATGTGAACATGCGCCCATATAATCGGAAGCAAGTTATATGAGCGCATGTTCATATGAAAGGATATTGCAATGAGCATCCGCGTTGATGAAATGAAACCCGACACCGAGGCCACCGAGCCCGTGATCCCCACCACCTGCTCGCCCGAGGACCTTCCCGACGAGGAACTGCTGTACGACCTCGCCGACCTGTTCAAGGTCTTCAGCGACACCACGCGCATCAAGATCCTCTATGCCCTCATGGGCCGCGAGCTCTGCGTGGCAGACATCGCCGAAGCGACCGAAACCTCGCAGTCCGCGGTGTCGCACCAGCTGCGCACACTCAAGCAGTCGCACCTGGTTAAATTCCGGCGCGACGGGCGCAACATCCTCTACTCGCTCGCCGATGATCATGTCTACACCATGCTCAACCAAGGCATGAGCCACATCTGCGAATAGCGACCAACCACGGTACCAGCGCGGCCTGCACCCAAGCCGCAAATACAGAGAAAGGAACCCACCATGAAAAAGCAGTTTAAACTCGACGAGATCGACTGCGCCAACTGCGCGCGTGAGCTTCAGGACGAGCTGGCCAAGCTCGAGGGCGTCAAATCCGTGTCCGTCAACTTTATGACCCAGAAGCTGACGCTCGAGGCTGATGATGCTGAGTTCGACGAGGTGCTCAACCGCGTTGTAGAGTTTACGGCCGACGCCGAACCGGACTGCGAGATCATTCTCTAGCCCGGGTTTACGCCAACCTGCAAGGCCGCGCTTGCCGCGGCCTTTGCTCGCGAAATTATATGAGCGAGTGTTCATTCATTCAAATGGGAGGATACGAGTCATGACCACCGCCGATCCCAAAAAGAAAAAGAAGAAGCGTAAGAAGAAAGAGTCCCTTGAGCATAAGCGCAATCGTATCCTGGTAGCGCTAGGCATTTTTGCGGTGGTGTACGCCCTCGACGAGCTCGGTACCCTTACCGCCGCATTCGGCACCCCGGGCGACATCTACGCCAGCTTCGCACTGTTCCTCGTGCCGTTTTTGATTGCCGGCTACGACGTGCTCCAAAAGGCATACAACAACATCCGCCGCGGCAAGGCGTTCGACGAGAGCTTCCTCATGGCCGTCGCGACCATCGGCGCGTTTGCCATGGTGCTCTTCCCCGATACCGACCCGCACATGGCCGAAGGCGCCGCCGTCATGCTGTTCTACCAGGTCGGCGAGCTGTTCCAGGCATACGCCGTGGGCAAGAGCCGTAAATCGATCAGCGCCATGATGGACATCGCACCCGACTACGCCAACGTCGAGCAACCCGACGGCTCACTCGAACAGGTCTTCCCCGATGACATCGCGGTCGGCACCGTGATCGTGGTCAAGCCCGGCGAGCGCGTGCCTATCGACGGCGTCATCGTCGAGGGCGAAACCCAGCTCGACACCGCCGCCCTCACCGGTGAGTCGGTCCCCCGCCCGGCCAAAACCGGAGACGATATCATCAGCGGCTGCATCAACATGACGGGGCTCATCCACGTGCGCACCACCAAGCCCTTTGGCGAGTCCACCGTCGCACGCGTCCTGGAGCTCGTGGAGAATGCCAGCGAAAAGAAGGCACGCACCGAGAACTTCATCACGCGCTTTGCCCGCATCTACACGCCCGCCGTCACCGGCGCTGCCGCGGTGCTCGCGCTCGGCGGCGGCTTGGTCACCGGCGCTTGGTCCGACTGGATTCTGCGCGGCCTGACCTTCCTGGTCGTCAGCTGCCCGTGCGCGCTCGTGATCAGCGTCCCGCTCAGCTTCTTTGGCGGCATCGGCGGCGCGTCCAAGCTGGGCGTCCTCATCAAGGGCTCCAACTACCTCGAGACGCTCGCCGATGTGGACACCGTCGTCTTTGACAAGACGGGCACCCTCACCAACGGCACGTTCTCGGTGGTCGCGGTGCACCCCGAGGCTGGATATACCGAGCAGTCGTTGCTCGAGGTCGCAGCCCTTGCGGAGTCGTTCTCCGATCACCCCATCGCGCAGTCCGTGCGTGTCGCCTACCAGGGCGAATTCGACCCTAAGCGCGTTAGCGACTCCGCCAACGACGCGGGCCACGGCGTGACGGCAACCATCGACGGCAAGCACGTCGTCGTTGGCAACGCAAAGATGCTCGCCGCGGCCGGAGTCGAAGCGCCGGACTGTGATGTTGTCGGCACGATCCTCCATGTGCTCGTTGACGGCGTGTACGCCGGCCACATCGTGATTGCAGACACCGTTAAGGCCGATGCCGAGCAGACGGTCCGTGACCTGCACGCCGCCGGCATCAAGCGCACCGTTATGCTCACGGGCGACCGCGAGGACGTTGCAGCGTCTGTGGCCAAGCAGCTCGGCCTCGACGAGTTCCACGCGCAGCTGCTGCCGGGCGACAAAGTCGAGCGTGTTGAAGCGCTGCTCGCGGCCGAAAACGGCAAGGGTAAGCTCGCCTTTGTGGGCGACGGCATCAACGATGCGCCCGTGCTCACCCGTGCCGATGTGGGTATTGCCATGGGCGCCATGGGGTCCGACGCCGCGATTGAGGCCGCCGACGTGGTGCTCATGGATGACAAGCCGTCCAACATCTCCCGCGCTATTCGCGTGGCGCGCAAGACCATGTTGATTGTTTGGCAGAACATCATCTTTGCGCTGGGCATTAAGCTGCTGATTCTGGTGCTTGCGGCGCTCGGCATCGCCAACATGTGGCTTGCCGTCTTTGGCGACGTGGGCGTGGCGATCATCGCTATCCTGAACGCCATGCGCGCGATGGGTGTCAAGAACCTGTAGCGCCTGTGGTCCCTCCGGCCGGGACCGGGCTTGGTTTTGAAAACGTCCTCGCGCATGAGGCCCGTCTTTCCTGCTCCTGCGGAGCAACGGAAAGGCGGGCCTCGCGCTGCGGAATGTTTTCAAAACCAAGCCCGGTCCCGGCCTGCGATGACGTTGCAGGTGGTTCTTAGGCATCGCTTGCTGGCGGGGTTCCTTGTCTGAGTTGGACTTAGTTGGAGGGGCCACTCGTCCCGGTCGCTGTCCCGCGCCGTTCCGGCGCGGGAGGCGCGCCGCTGCGGGAGTGCTAGTCGGTCATTGTTGGCGCCGAAACACCATCCCGCCCCAGCATCGATCTTAACTTCTCAAAGCTTTCCTCGCTCAGGCAGTGCTCCATGTGGCAGCCCTCTTGCGACGCGACCTCAGCCGAAACACCCGCATCCTCCAGCAGCCCCACGAAAAAGCAGTGACGCTCCCACATTTGACGAGCGACCTCCAGACCACGCTCCGTCAGACGAACGTCGCGCTTGCCCATTTCGACATAGCCGCTGTTCTCCAGCGTCGCCATGGCTTTAGAGACGCTCGCCTTGGTTACGCCGAGGTACTCCGCAACGTCGATCGAGCGCACGATGCCCTGACGTTCCGACAGAACGTAGATCGATTCGAGATAGTCTTCTCCGGATTCACGTAGGGCCATGGGCCGCCTTTCGCGATGATTGCTAGTTAGCCTTTGGATACTTTCCACGGCTAACTTTACCGCAAAAGTTGCCCATGTCTTACTACTTTGTCTAAAAGTTAGCCGTGTTTCACAAAACGTGCGGGACGAAAACAAAATGGGGACGCCCTGCAAGGAGTGTCCCCAGGCGCCGGGTGCCGG
>CABQMC010000015.1 GCA_902465115.1 uncultured Collinsella sp. | reverse complement strand
ACATCGTAGGGGCCGCCGTTTGTTTTCTTTCCGGCGCATTCCGCAGGACGCAAGAAGCCCTCGCCGCACGAAGTGCGCAGCGAGGGCTTCTTGCATGTCCGAGGACGCGCCGGAAAGAAAACAAACGGCCGCCCCGGACAACGACTACAGGGCTATCGATTACCCCGTGTTCTGCAATCCTGCCGAGACGCCGGTCACAGTCGAAAGAATCAGGCTCATGTACTCGGCCTTCTTCTCCTCGGCCATCTCGTCCTGGTTCATACGCACCTCGCGAAGGGCGCGGACCTGGGCGATGGACAGGGCGTCGACGTAGGGGTTACGTACACGGACGGCGCAGCCGAGCACGCGACGGCGCTGCAGCGGCCACTCGTCACCGACGATGGCAAGGACCCACTTACGCGTGAGCTGCATCTCGGTAAAGACCTTCTCGGACAGATCCTGGCGGTCGCCCAGATGCAGATACATCTTGGCGATGCGCTGATCGGTCTTAGCAATCGACATCTCGATGTTGTCGATAAAGGTGCGGAAGAACGGCCACTCCTGGTAGGCAGCCTTGAGCTGGTCAAGATCGCCAAGCTGCTCGCAGGCGGTGCCCAGACCGTACCAAGCGGCCAGGTTAATGCGCGCCTGGCTCCAGCTGAAGATCCACGGGATGGTACGCAGGTCATCGAGCGACTTGGCGCCCAGACCGCGCTTGGCGGGACGCGAGCCGATCGGCAGCAGACCGACCTCGGTCAGCGGCGTCACGGTCGAGAACCACGGTGTAAAGTCCTCGGTGTTCAGCAGGTCCAGATAGCGTTCGTGGCTTGCAGTGTTGAGCTTCTCGGCCATATCCCAGAACTTCTGCGTGGTCTCGGTGTTGGTCTTCTCGACACTCGGGGCCGACTGCAAAAGCGTTGCGGCGGCAACGGACTCAACATGGCGCTGAGCCAGCGTGCGGTTGCCGTAACGGGCAAAGATGACTTCGCCCTGCTCGGTAAGCTTAAAGAAGCAGTTGACCGAACCCTTGGGCTGCGCCAGCACGGCCTTGTTGGCCGGGCCGCCGCCACGGCCCACGGCACCGCCGCGACCGTGCATGAGCACCAGGTCGATATCGTTCTTCTCTGCCCACTTGGCGATGCGCTCCTGCGCGGAGTGCAGCGCGAGCATGGCCGTGGTAGGACCGGCATCCTTGGAAGAGTCGGAATAGCCCAGCATGACCTCCATGCGGCGGTTGGTCTGGGCAAGGCGCTTTTGCACCACGGGCAGCGTAAGCATCTGATCGAGCACGTCGACGCAGCCCTCGAGGTCCTCGAGCTGCTCGAACAACGGGATCACGTCGAGCTCGGGGACATCCTCCTCGTGTGCAAAGGACAGGTGCGCCAGCTCAAAGACGTCGGCCACATGCTGAGCGCTCTTGGTAAACGAGATGATGTAGCGGTGCGCCATCTTCTTGCCGTAGCGCTTTTGGATGGAGCCGATAGCGCGGAAGGTATCGATGACCTCGCGCGTCATGGGCTGCAGGTCGCCATGGATACCGTTCTCGTGGATATCCTTAAGGGCGCGGGCATGCACCACGGAGTGCTGACGGAACTCCATCTCGACCATATGGAAGCCGAAGGACTCGACCTGCCAGATGATGGTTTGGACCGGGCCGTAGGCAGCACGGACGGCACCGCAGGCGGCCAGCGAACGCTGGACGACGCGCAGGTCATCCAGGAACTCGTCGGCGCTGTGGTACATGGTGTCGGTGATACGACGGACGGTGGCGTTCAGGCGGTCGGCCATGACGAGCATGACGGCGCGATGCGGCTCGTGCTCGGAGATCAGCTCGGCGCGGGCCGTGTAACGAGGGCTCATCTCGACCTGATGGTTCCACAGGTTAATGAGCTCGGCCGACGGCTTGCTGTAGGTAGCCTCGAGCGTGAGGTTGCGGCCGATGTGGCGGCACTTGTCCTCGAGCTTGAGCACCATGTGCGTAAAGTACTTGGCGGCGACCTCACGGCTCACCTTGGCGGTGACGTTGGGGTTACCGTCGCGGTCGGAACCGATCCAGCTGCCGGGATGGAAGAACGCCGGGCACAGCGGCGGCACAGTACCGGCCTTGTCGCCCAGCACCCAATCGTCAAAACGACGATAGATAACGGGGATAACGTCGAACAGCGTGTTATCGAAGATGTCGATGATGGTATCGGCTTCCTCGACCGGCGTGGGCTTCTTGAGCGCGATGGGACTCGTACGCACCAGGGCGTCGATCTCCTGCAGCATATGGCGCTCGTTCTCCACCAGGTCGGAGCCGCCCAGACGCGGACGCTCCTCCAGCAGGTTGGAGATACGGCGGATCTTGCCCTCGACGGCCTTACGACGGGCCTCGGTGGGATGTGCGGTAAAGACAGGGTGGAACTCGAGCTTGTCGAGCAGCTCGTTGGCACCCTCGACACCCAGCTCATTCACCAGCTGGTGATAGGCAACGGTAAGCTCGTTGGCAGGATCGACCTCGGTATCGGTCGACGCACCGGCCTCGCGCTCGCGCAGCTGCGCCACACGGTAGTTCTCCTCCGACAGGTTTGCCAGATGGAAAAAGCTCGTAAAGGCGCGAACGATGACCTGCTGCTTATCGAGCGGCAGGCTGTCGATCAAATCGACGACCTCACGAAATGCCACGGCAGTGGGCTCGTCGGCGGTGGGCACGCCCTGCTCGTCGACGGCTTCGTCGGCAGCGCAGGTACCGGGGTTGCCGGCATTGACCACAATCTCGGCTGTTAAAATCTTGTCGAACAGGTCCGCGATCTCGGGATCATACTCGCTAAGCACACGGCGCTCCAGGCGCAAGAACAGCGCCAGATTGTCGCGCAGCTCCTCGGGGATCTCGATCTCGGCGAGACGCTCCCTGGACTCGGCATTCGAGCCGATTCGGTTAACGAGGCGGTTGACCACGGCAGCGACGCGCGCCGCGGCTTCGGGTACAGACTGGTTGCTTAGGTTCTCAGCCACGTTTCCTCCCATTCCTCCTTCTATGCACGTAACATGCGGTATTCATTATAGGCGCTTGAGAAATACTTTCGACACTGATTGCGCTTTACCACACAAAAGTATTTTCTGCATTGCAAAGGTTTTTGCCCTAAATGGTCGTATTTCTCGGTGGGCGGCATACGTAAACGGGGGCATTCCGCATAAAAGCGAAACACCCCCGTAACAATCGCTCTCCATGAGCAGGGCACGTTAGCAGGCCCGAAGCTCAAAAAGATGCGCTACAGGCGCTCGCGAACCGCCTCGACGACGTTGTCCAGATCGGCGAGCACCTCGTCATGGCTCTGCATGTCGCGCACTTTGACCTTGCCGGCGGCAAGCTCGTCGCCACCCAGGACCAAGATGAGCTTGGCGCCTACCTTATCGGCTTGCTTAAACTGGGCCTTGAGCGAACGACCCTGATAGTCGGCCTCGGTCACGATACCTGCGGCGCGAAGCTCCTGCGTAATGGCAAAGACGTTCTGACGCAGCTCCTTGCCGGCGTTGGCGACATAGACGCACGGGGCCTCATCGGCACCCAAATCGCTGCCAAAGGCCTGCAGGGCCAGCAGGGCGCGCTCAAAACCGACAGCAAAGCCGACGCCCGCCGTGGGCTTGCCACCCTCGAGCTCGACCAGGCCATCGTAGCGGCCGCCGCCGCCGATGGAGCCGACGCCGGCGCCAGGGGCCTCGACCTCAAAGACAGTACGGGTGTAGTAGTCCAGGCCGCGCACCAAGGTGGGATCCTCGACATACTCGATACCGGCGGCATCCAGATAGCGCTTGACCTGCTCGTAGTGCTCGCGGCACTCATCGCACAGGTTGTCACCCATCAGCGGAGCCTCGGCCATGATCTCGCGGCAGTGGTCGTTCTTGCAGTCGAAGGCACGCAGCGGGTTGAGCTCGGCGCGCTCGCGGCACTCATCGCACATCTCGTCGGCGTGATCGAGGATGAACTGCTTAACCTGCTCGCGATAGGCCGGACGGCACTGGGCGTCACCCATCGAGTTGATGAGCAGACGAAGCTTGGAAAGATCGAAGCCCAGGCGCTTGTAGAACTCCATGAGCATGATGATGCACTCGGCGTCTGCCGCCGGATCGGGAGCGCCGAGCCACTCGATGCCCACCTGGTGGAACTGGCGCAGGCGGCCCTTCTGGGGACGCTCGCCGCGGAACATGGCCTCGGCGTAGTAAGCCTTAAACGGCGTGGAGCCCTGGGGCACCAGGTTGTTCTCCACGACGGCGCGCACCACACCGGCCGTGCCCTCGGGACGAAGGGCCAGACGCTGCTTAGGCTTGAGCTTGGTATCGGTGCCTTCGGTAAAGACGCGCTCCAGGTTGGCGCCGCTAAACACGCGGAACATCTCCTTGCGCACGACGTCGGTCGACTGGCCGATGCCGTGGACAAACACGTCCACCTGCTCGATCGCGGGCGTCTCGATGGGCTTAAAGCCAAACGGCTCGAATACGCTGGCCGCAATCTGCTGCATCTTTTGCCAGGCGCGCATCTCGGCGCCGATAAGGTCGCGGGTTCCCTCCGCCTTCTGTGCCTGCATGGGCAAACACCTTTCTTTTGTATCGCGTCATAGATAGTGGACATTATACGGCACAAAGCAGCAACGCGGCGGCGCGTCTGACCGGCCAGATGCGCCGCCGCTGTTTGTGACCCGTTTTCCTCCGTCCCCTTCGGATCACGTGATCTGTTGGGGACGGAGGAAAACGGATCATTTCGTAGGCCCGTGACCGCCTTGGAAACCGAATGATGGTACGAGCATCCATTCGGCTTCCAGGGCGGCCACAAACAGAACGGGGCAAACAGAAAAGAGCACGTAGACCTGCCACAGCTCACCGACAAAGCTCATGCCGGCAAGAACGGCAGAGGTGGCGATTACAGTGAGGGAGCCCAAAACGCGACCGCTTACTTTATCGGCAACATGACCGATCACAAGTGAGCCGATAACGCTCACCACGGTGGAGATGGCGTTGGAGATGTTGTACTGCGCAAGCGTGATGCCCAGGTCGCTGACGACGAGCGGCTGAAACAGGCTCATGCAGTTAACGAAAATCGTGTAGCACGTGGCCATGATGACAAAGCCGGAAGCCACCACGAGCCAGCCGGGGAAGAACTTACGCTGCTGGGACATACTGCTCCTTTTTAAACAAACGAGTAGCAAGATTGGGTGCTACCGGTGGTCGGCGATGTAGCCCAAAGCGACGGCGGCATAAGCCGCGGCGCCAAGGGGAAGCTCGGCATCGCTAAAACGTGCCTTGGGATGATGCTGAGCAAAATGCTCGTCCGTATCAGTCACGGCAGCGCCCACGGTAAAGTACGCACTCGGGATCTCACTCGAGATCAACGCGAAGTCCTCGCTCGCCATGGCGTGGAACAGCGGCAGGAAGGCGGCCTTGGGCAGCGTCGCACCCACATAGCCAAGCGAAGCCTGGGTCATGTCGTCATCGAGCACGAGCGGGGGAACATCCGAGAGCGTCTCGATGGTGGCCGGCGTACGATAGGTCGTGGCAACGCCGTTGACGACCTCCGCGATGCGGGTCTTGAGGTGCTCCATGAGCTCGACGTCGAATCCGCGCAGCGTACCTTCGAGCACACAAGTGTCGGGGATGACATTTGCGGCCTGACCGCCGGCGAACTTGCCAACGGTAAGCGCAACCTCCTTGGCCGCCGGCACCTCGCGGGAGATGAGCTCCTGAAGCGCCAGATGCACATGGACGCCGGCCGTGATGGGGTCGATGCAGATCTCGGGGCTCGAGCCATGGCCGCCCTTGCCCTGAAGCGTGATGCGAAAACCGTACACGCCCGAGAGCGCCGGGCTGCCGTAGAGTACCAGACCAAGCGGCGACTGGCTATTGACATGCATGGCAAAGGCGGCCTGGGGGCGTGGGTTCTGCAGCAGACCGTCGGCGATGGCAGCGCGTGCCCCCTCAAAGGTCTCCTCACCCGGCTGGAACAGCAACTTGACGGTAGCATTGGCGTCGACAAGCTCGGCCTCGCGGGCCTTGAGCATACGAGCCGCACCAAGCAGCGCCGTCGCGTGCATATCGTGACCGCAAGCATGCATGCAGCCATTGGTGGATGCAAAGGGCTCGCCGGATTCCTCGGCAACGGGCAGGGCATCCATGTCGCCGCGGAGCATAATAACCGTACCGGCCTGTTCGTCCGCGCAGACGCCATTGCCCTGGGCCGCGGCGGCACCGGCGCCGACAAGGCTCACAACGCAGGAACCATCAACGAGCGTGGTATGGGGGATGTCCATCTCGTCCAGACGTGCCTGGATATAGGCAGAGGTCTGCGGGAGGCTATTACCGAGCTCGGGCATCTGGTGTAGATCGTGTCGCCACGCAGCGAGCTCGTCTGCAAAAGCCTGAGCTTCTGCGACAAGACCGTCACCTATAGCGGTCTGCGCCGCTGTGGTAGCTTGAGGCGCTGGTTGCGGTTGAAAATCGGACAGTGCTGGTGCCATAGATGCCCTCCAGTAACGTTTTTGCAGCAAGCACTTTGATAGCGTAAAGTGCAAGGTACAACTTTAAGGGCGATGCATAAAAAATGCCGCCCCGGGAGGCGGCGCAACAAGTTGTTTACAATTACGGGCGCGGCTTTTGGCGCAAGAAGTCGAAATGCGTCTCGCTCAAGATAATCGACAGGAAGATGAGCGCGAAGCCGGCGAGCAGACGCGAAGTGAGCGCCTCCCCCATCAGCAGCACCGAGAACAGCACACCCGAAGGCGATTCCATCGAAAGGAGCAGCGAGCCCGTCGAGGCCGGGACATGCGCCAGGCCGACGTTTTGGATGAGCAGGGCCACGCACGTACAGCCCACCGATAGAAACGCCATCACACCGATAAAGCTCGGCGTCCACACGGACAGCGGCGCTTGGGTCTCGAATAACAGCGACGAGATCAGGCTCAGCACGCCGTTGCCCACAAACATCCAAAACGTGATGACGTTGATATCCATCTTGCGACCGTATTTGGCCGTCACCGCCATCTGGATGGCGAAAAAGACCGCACCAGCCAGCGTAATGACGTCACCGATGTTGAACTCGACGCTATCGAGCGCCACCAGGCCAATGCCCGCCAAGCACAGCAGCGCCGCGCCCAGGTTATAGCGGGTGAGTTTTTCGCCGCTCAGAAAATAGCTCGCGAACGGCACGAGGATGCAATACGTGCCCGTCAAAAAAGCATTCTTGCCCGCCGTAGTATGTGCCAGACCGACCGTCTGCAACGCATAGGCCGCCCACATGAGCACGCCCATACTCAGGCCAACGATCAGGTTGCGGGCATTGAAATGTGCAATGATGCGTTTGTGGAAGACGGCAAACATGACCAACGCTGCGGGCAGAAAGCGCACGTAGAGAAGTTCAAACACCGGAATGGTGTCGAGCGCGTCCTTCATGGTCGTAAAGGAGTAGCCCCAGACGACTGCCACCGAAAGTAGCAGGACTTTCCAGAACAGCGGCGAGCGAGCGCCGGCGCCGCGGAAGGTGCCACCCGCGCCCAAATCCTCACGGGCCACAGGGCTATCGGGCATGTTTTCGATTTCGTTGGCAGCGTATTGGGCCATGGAACATCCTCGCACTCAATCTGGGCGTGGTGTCCGCACGCGTATGGCTGCGTGCCGCCTCATGGTCAAATAAAAACGGGGCGCACCGGACCCCCGGCACGCCCCGCTACTGTAGCAACAACCAAGCAACCCGCGCAATTCACCGCACTAAAGTACCGACTTGAATAACCTCGATGTTTCGTCAACGTCAGCGAAAACGACCCTAAGCGAGCAAGGTGACGTGAAATGAAAGGGCGCTGACCTTCTGGTCGCGCCCTTGAAATTGAACGTCAGATTGCCGCTTAGGGTCGTTTGCAGCGTCGAGCCGTTACGCGGTTTGGTAAAACCGCGTAACTAGATTAATTTAGTACTCTCAAGCTTTTCGATAATCCAGTCGTTGGCTTTGATGACCGGGCGGCGGAAGACGACGCCCAGGGCCAGGGACGGGATCAGATAGCTTGCCAAGATGCCCAGCTCAATCCAGTACTCCATATGGTACGCACCGGCCATGGCGGCGTGCATGGCGTTGATGCCGTGAGTAAACGGCAGGAACGGATAGATCGCCTGGAACACGGGGCCGGTCATCTCGATGGGGAACGTGCCGCCCGAACCGCCGACCTGCATGACCAGCAGCACGACGGCGAGCGCCTTGCCGATATCGCCAAACGAAACCGTAAGCGTGTAGACGATATTGGAGAACACGAGACTCGCGACCCAGCCCGCCAGCACAAACTGCAGCGGGTCGTCGCACTGGATGCCAAAGAACAGGATGTCGCCCGCGCACACGAGCGTTGCCTGCAGCAGGGCCAGACCGCCAAAGAACAGGTAACGGCCCAGGTAGATCTCGTGCAAGCGCACGGGGATCAGCTCATTGATGAGTTCGTCGTCAACCGAGACCTTCATCATGGCCGCCAGCACGATCGAGCCGACCCAGAGCGACAGAATCGTGTAGAACGGTGCCATGGCCGAACCGTAGTTGCGGATCGGATAGACCGGCTTGCGATCGAGCGCGACGGGGCCGGAAAGCGACACGGCCAGACCCTCGGGATCATTGCCGATCATCGTCTTGATCGTAGCGAGGTCATCCGACATCAAGGCGCCGTCGAGCTCGTCCTTAAACGCACTGATCTTGTCCGACGCCTCGCCCAGCTGATCGGAAGCCTTGTTGACCAGCTTTGCAGCCTTGGAGAGGCCCTTTGCCAGCGAACCGGATGCGTCGGTCAGGCCGCCTACGGCGCTATCCAGGTCGCCCGAGATGCCATCAAGCGAGTCCAGAATGCCCGAAACCGTCTTCTTGAGCTCCTTGGCCTTAACCGAGAACGTGGAATCGTAATCGGATTTGGCACCCGCGATGCCGGCCTTGGCATCAGCGATGGCCTGATCGACCTCGGCACGCGAGTTGTTGACCTCGGCCATGCTATCGGAGAGAGACTTCGCGGTAGCCGCCAGATCCTTGGCATTGTTGCGGTACTCAACGGCGATTCTGCCCAGCGACGTCGCGGCGGACTTGAGGCCGTCCTTCAAATTCTCATCGCTCACCTGGTCGGCAAGGCTGCGGAGCTGATCGGCCATCGTATCGATATCCTTGGCGCGCGCATTGAGGGCCGCAGCGGCATCGTTGAGTTGGGACACCGTAAGGTCGACATGCTGGTTTGCGGTGTCGAACGCCTTCGCGAGCTCGGCAGACACATTGTCGAACGAACCCGCACTTCCATCGATTGCGGCATCGATGGCATCGTTTGCCGCCTTAAGCGCTTCTTTGGAATCATCGATGCCGCTTTTGGCATGTTCCATGAGCTGCTTTGTCGACTCATCGACGGCACCGGTCTGCTTGAGCATGCCGCTCGCCGACGTCAGCGAATCGGACGTGGAGCTCAAAATGCCCGCCAGCGACGAAGCATTTGCCTGAACGTCTCGCAGGTCCTCAATCGAATCGCCAAGCGTCGAGGACAGGTTGGCGATAAAGTTGCTGACTTGGTCGGTGCTCATGTAATCGAGCAGGCTGGACACCGTCTTAAGACCGATGCTCGTAATGGTCTCGGTAAAAGTTTCGTTAACCTGGCTCTGAACGGCACTCGAACCCTTCTCGGTCACGATCTGCGCAATGGCGTTGGCCTTCTGGTTCTCGTAGAACTCGATATCGGCATGCTTCACGTCGGTCGAAAAGAGCGTCATCATATCGGCACTAAACGTCTTAGGGATAACGACAGCCGCATAGTATGCGCCCGATTTGACGCCCTCGATGGCCTTTTCTCGATTGTTGAGTACAACCCAATCGAAGCTCTCGTTGCCGCGCAGGGTGGCGGTCACGTTTTCACCCACGTTGACCTCAACGGGGATCAGATCGCTCTCGTAACCCTCATCGGTGTTGACCACGGCGATCTTAAGATTGCCGGTGTTGCCGTACGGGTCCCAGCTGCCGGCGATGTTAAACCACGCGTACAGGCACGGTACGATAACGAGGCCCATCACGACAACCAAGCCGATTACGGAGCGAGACACGTTTTGGACATCGCGCTTAAACAGATGCAGGATGTTCTTCATTTATGCCTCACCTCCTTTGGAGTGCTTGCCAAGCGCGGTGGTATCTCCATCATTTGTGGCTGTGCTGTCGCTGCCCTGAGATTTATGGTGCGAGCCGATATGCGGCAAGCGGCCCGTGGACTGATCGCCGCCCTTGGCACCACGCTCGCTGGCGTTGAGGCCAAACATGTGGCGGGCGGCAGGAATGGCGGCCGTGTGTTCGCGCATCTCGCGACGCAGGTCCTCATCCGAAAGCGCCGAGATGCGCATCTGGGTATTGAGGCTCGCTCGGATATATTCGATATTGATCAGCCAGCCGCAGATGGCAATAACCGAGATGATCCAAATGACAAGCAGGATGATCTTGCCGTTATTGTCGATATCGAGAACCGTCGACAGGACAAAGAGCAGGACCTGAACGCCCACCACGGCGGCAAAACCGCCCTTGATGTAGTACGGGTAGCGATGTTCAAAGGCGACCGCATGATCGAGCAGTTCGCGACGGTACGAATCGGAATCGAGCATGACGCGCATGGCCGTGCGCAGCGAGTAGCGCTGGCGCGGCAGGTCGTTGGACTCGCAAATCATCATACCGGTCGTGGAGAGCTGTTTATCAAAGAGCAGGTTAAGGTTGAGCAGCAGCGGACGCAGCTGCAGGCCGATAAAGAGCGCCACGATCAAGAACACGCCCAGAATGCACAGGTTAAACAGGTAGTTAAACGAGTACATGCCGCCGACCGTCTCGCGCAGCAGATTGATGCCGTAGGTAAAGGGCAGCAGTGGGTGCAGCCACTGGAAGAAGCCAGGCATCATCTCGATGGGGTACATGCCCGATGAACCCGGAATCTGCACGATAACCAGAATGACGCCGATTGCCTTGCCGATGTGCTTAAACGTAGTGGACAGCGCGTAAATGATGTTGACGTACGTAAACGAGATGGCGATGCCGCCCAGCACGAACAGCAACGGGTTGACGCACTGTACGCCAATAACCAGATCACCCACCGTAACGATGATGGCCTGCAATGCGCCCAGGATCACCATGAGCAACCAGCGGCCAAAGTAGCCTTGGCGCGCCGTAAAGCTGCCAACACCTTCACGGTCGACCTCGAGCTTGTAAATGGCGATGAGCACATAGCCGCCCACCCAAAGCGCCAGATTGGTGTAGAAGGGAGCGATGCCCGAGCCAAAGCTCTTGACCGGATAGATTGACTTGGACGTCAACTCAACCGGAGACGCCATGAAATCTGCCACGTCATTGACATCGACGCCCATCAGATCGGCCAGCTCGCCCATGGACTCGGAGGTCTGCAGCGCCGCGATGTCATTGGCGGCGGTTGCAAGCTTGTCCTGGACCTTGGCAAGCGAGGAATCGGTCTGGGACAGCGTGGTCTTGGCCTGCTTGAGCGTGGCATCGAGCTGCGATAGCGTACCGCGCGCACTTGCAATAGTAGGCGTGAGGCCAGACACGATTCCCGTCAGATCACCCGAGACGGCGGCAAACGAATCAAGTGCGCTCGAGACCTTCGGCAGCGCGTTTTGACCCAGGTCCGTCTGGGCCTGGCCAAGGTTGGTCGCACCGGTCTGAATTGCATTATTGATAGCGTCGCTGGCACCCGAGACAGCCGCGGCGTCATTCGCCATGGCGCTCGACTGCGCAGACAGACCGTCCTTGATGCTCTGAAGCTTTTCATTCTGCTCGCGGAGCAAATCGATGGTCGATACAATGCGCGCGTCAATTTCCTTGGAACCTGTCGACGTGTCATTGACGAGAATTTCCAAGTGCCCGATAACGGCCTTATTGTGGTCGATCGTCGCTTGGAGAGACTCAAGCGAGTTGTCGATACGGGTAGTCGTAGATGTGACCGTGCCCGTCAGCTTGCCAATCGCAGCGTTCGCGGAGGCTGACGTCTTGGTGAGCGCAAGGCTGCCTTCCGAGAGCGCCTTGGAGAGCGAGGCGACAGAGTTGCCCGCCGTGGCGCGAGCCTCGCCCAGCAGGTCATTGCCCTGGGAGATCGCCTGCGTCAGCGACGGCGCCTGACCCTGCAGACCGGCAAGTGCCGCATCTGCCGAGGCAATGGAACCACTCGTCTTATCGATGGCGGCATTCATGTCGCCAATCGAATCACGCACTTCGCCCAACGTATCGGAAGCCTCTGATACCGAACCGGCCAACGAATCCTGAGTCTGGGTTGCCTTGTCCTTTAAATCGACTCCGGCATCCTTGGCAATACTGGCAACGGTCTCGCCCACCGTGGAGACAAATTCCGAGTTGATCTGCTCCTCGATGGTGTTTGCACCGGTGTCGGTAACCTTGGGCGCAATAGCGCTCTTCTTCTCATTGACGTAGTACGTAAGCTTGGGCTGATGGTAGTTGCCGTCGAGCATCGAAACCAGGTTATCCGAGAAGTTCTTGGGGACTACGATGGCCGCATAGTACTCACCGCTCTCGACGCCCTCTTTGGCATCGGCGGCCGAATCGACGAAGGTCCAGCCCAGCTGATCGTTTTCCTTGAGCTGATCGACGACCTTGTCGCCCGCATTGAGCTCGCCCACCAGGTCGTTTTGGGTTCCCTGGTCGTTGTTGGCGATAGCAATCTTGATGCCCTGGGTGTTTCCGTACGGATCCCAGTTTGCCACGATGTTGTACCAAGCATACAGCGAGGGAATAACACACACGCCGAGGGTAACCACCAAGGCGACGGGGTTCACGAGCAATCGCTTGATGTCGCGCTTAAAGATCACAAAGGAGACCTTTGCGTCGGATAGTTTGCTGCCGAGACTCACGCTTGGACCATCCATCCTGTCGTTGAATCGAATCGTACTATCGACAACCATTGTACGTAGGCGCTTTAGTGCCTCACGGCATAATGGTGCTGAGTTTTGCGGGTAGCAATATACTACGAAGATGAGTTAGCGTACAGTTGTACAGTATCCTAAATTTCAGCAGGTCACAAAACCACAACCCGCACAAATTAGCAATTCAAATAGCATCGGGGACGTTCTTAAACGACTAGTCAAACAAAAACGCCCCCAACGACTAGTTTGGACCACGGTAACGTCGATGTTTTAGCAATGCCAGCGAGCGGGCGCCAGAGCGAACAAATTGGCATGAAAAGAGGACGGCATAGACCTTCTGGTCATGCCGTCCTCTTTGAATGACAAGTTGTCGCTCTGGTGCCCGCGCAGCGTCGAGCAGTTGCGGCGTTTGGTAAAACGCCGCAACGAACTAGCTCAGCATTGCATCCATCATCTCGGAGTTGACGGAGTCGTCGGCAGACCACTCGCCGTCGTCGTTGCAGGTGTACTTGAAGATAACCGTGGTCTTCCTGGGCTCGGTGGCCTTGGTCACATCGACCATAACCTGACCGGCCATCTTGTACAGCTCGTCATCGGAAGGAACCGTGTCAAGCGCAGCGACCTTCTCCTGATACTGGGTGGAGAAGTCCTCGACGATCTTGTTCATAGACTTGCAGGTGATAGAGACCTCGGCGGTCGCGACACCCTTGTCCTCGTCGACCGTCACGTCGCCGATCTTGTAGTCAAAGCCCTCGAGATAGGTCTTGGCGTACTCCTTGGGATCGATACCCAGCTGCTCGAACTCGTCGCCCGAAGCCTCCTCCAGACCAGAGAGGAAGTCGTCGCCACCGTTCTTGACCTCGTCAAACTGCGTCGTAAGATCCTCGGTGATGAGCTCCTCAACCGAAGGACCTCCACAGCCGGAAAGTACGACCACGCATGCAACCAAGACGGCCATGAGGGGCGCAAGCAGCAGCTTCTTTTTCATGTTGTTCCTCCCAATGAGCGGCACCGCGCTTCCCGGACGCGGCACACGTTGTAATAAGTAAGCCCATACTATCCACTTATGAACACCCTCGGCAACGCGAAGGCGCGGTCGGTTCGTTTTAGCGTCCGAACGGTTTGCAAGCCCGCCCAACGTACAATAAAACGCTTCCCCGCGATGCAATAAAAAAGGTGGCCGGAAAACCCGACCACCCTTGCACATCCTTATGTTGCCGCAGTTTACTTGCGGACGACCTTAACGATGGCGTCACCGGCGGCGACGGCGGACTCTGCCTCAACGGTGAGCTCGACGTCGGCAAACTCGGCGGTGTTGGACACGGCCACCACGACGCAGTCCTTATAACCAGCAGCGGCGATCTTGGCGCGGTCGATCTTGAGTATGGGCTGGCCAGCCTTCACAACGTCGTCGGCCTTGACGAAGCCCTCGAAGCCATCACCGTTCATGTTGACGGTATCGACGCCAACGTGCACCAGAACCTCGATGCCGCTATCGGACTGCAGACCCACGGCGTGACCCATGGTGACGGTCACCTTACCGTCGCAGGGAGCGTAGACCAGATCGTCCTCGGGCCACACGGCACAGCCCTTGCCCAGAACCTCGCCACCAAAGACGGGATCGGGCACGTCGGCCATCTTGATGACCTTGCCCTTGACGGGCGAGCACAGCACGTCGGCGCCGGCAGAAGCAGAGATGGAGGCCGGAGCAGCGGCAGCCGCGGGCTCAGCCTTCTTCTTGAACATATCAAACAGACCCATACGTTTTCTCCTCTTGATTAAGCGCAACGTTGTGCGCATGCCTACGGTAATTATAGTGCCAAATGGTTCAAATGCTAAGGTGGGGACTCGAATCGCGAGCCCTTCCCGGTAGCGCTCGTGGAATGAGCGTCTCCTTTGCATCGCGGTTCGATAAGCCGAGTATCGCCCACGCGCGGGACAGGCAGAAGCGGGCGCGCCAAACCCGACACTTCTTTTCGCGCCCACGGACCGCCGCCGCCCCGTCCCTGACACTTCCTGATACCGACCGAAACGTGCCAAAATAAACCCATCCCTTTTTGGTAGGTTTGGCGAGTGTGGGAGTTCGCATGGATATCAAACGCAAGATCACCGAGGCGCAGGGCCTCACCCCCACCGAGCAACAACTCGGCATTGCAGCCCTTGCCATCGGCGAGGACATCCGCGGGCTTTCTATTAAGGAATTTGCCGCGCGCACCAACGTTTCTGTTGCGAGCGTGCACCGTTTTTGCAAAAAGCTCGGCCTCGAGGGTTTTAAGGACCTCAAGGTCGAGCTTATTCGCTTGGCGACCGAGGCAGGAAACCGCCGCGACGTGGACATCAACTTTCCCTTCGACGCTACGTCCGCCCCCGCGCAGGTCATGGAGCGCATGGAGGGGCTCTACCAGACCACGCTGGCCGAAACGCAGGAGCTGCTCGACCCCACGCAGCTTGACCACGCCGCCAAGCTCATCGCGAACGCCCGACAGGTCGACATCTACACGGGCTCGCACAACCTCTACCCAGCGGGAATGTTCCGCGACCGCCTGCTCTCGTCCGGCAAAAGCGCCACATGCTACGGCAACATCGAGGCGCAGGTGCGCACGGCTCTCACCTCGGATTCAGACCGCGCGGCAATCGTTATCTCCTACAGCGGCCTTGCGCCCAACCTCAAGGAAATCTTGCCGATCCTCAGCAGTCGGCATGTCCCGGTCATCGTCATCGGCACGCCATACTGCGCGCGCATTCACCCCGGCTTTGCCGCCTACCTTACGGTGAGCGATCACGAGAGCATGACGCACCGCATCACGCAGTTCGCCAGCCACATCGCCGTGCAATACGTGCTCGATTCGCTCTACAGCAGCTACTTCGCCAAAGACTACGCCCGCTGCGCCGAATTCCTGGAGCGCTCGTTCCCCTACACCCGCCTGCCCGGGCTCAAGTAGCGACGAGCGTGAATTTTCGGACGCTTATCTAACGAGCGTGGATAATCTCCCACTTTGAGGCCGTCACCGAGCCAAAAACGGGAGATTATCCGCTCTCATTTTGGACTAGTCATTGGGGACGTTCTTAAACGACTAGTCAAACAAGAACGTCCATTACAGTCGAAATTGTCAGCCCGGGACCGTCTCGGGCTACGATT
>CABQMC010000014.1 GCA_902465115.1 uncultured Collinsella sp. | reverse complement strand
CCTCGTCCAGGCGCTGCTCCTCGTGGCGCTCCTTATTGAAAGCGCGGATGACGCGAACGCCCACGATGTTCTCACGCAGCACCACGTTCATACGGTCGATAAAGCTCTGAAGGCGCATAAAAATCGGCGCGGCGTTAGCCACCGTAAAGACCGCCGCCACCAGCACGATCGCAACTACCACGCCCAACAGCGTTCCCATAGCGGGATCGATGAACCAAGCAAAAATGATGCCCGCGACGGCCAAGAACGGCACCGGCAGCACCAGCTGAATCGTCTGCAGGATAGCCTGCTGAATCACGTTGATGTCGTTGAGCGAGCGTGTGATCATCGATCCCGTGCCAAAACGCTCAAAGTCGCTGGCAGCGAGCTCGAGCGATTTGTCGTACACGGCATTGCGGATATCGCAGGCCACGTTGGCGGCCAGGCGCGCCGAAAGATAGCAGCCCAGCACCGTGCCGCCGCTAGCCATGCTGGTCGCGATAAACATGTATAGGCCGTTGCGTAAAATGTAGTCGACATCGCCCGTGGTAATACCGGTGTTGACCATGTTCGCCAGCATCGTGGGAACCAACAGCGTACCGACGTTATCCACCAGCAGCACCAGCAGCGTCACTGCGACAAGCCCTCGATAGGGCTTCAAAAACCTCATTAGCAGTCGCACGACTCCCCCTCACGTCGATCTTGCATCTGACTTTCGGCTGCCACCTGCTGCTTAAATGTCTCGCACTCGTCGCCGAGCACCTGAGAGAATTTGCCGATCAAGCGCATAATCTCGCGCTGCTCCCATGGCTCGAGGGCATCGAAGGCTCTCTGCTCGGCCCCTTGCGCCGGCAGCGCATAACGCTCGGCAAATCGCCTGCCCTCTTCGGTCAGGCTTACAACCTTGTTCTTGCGACTGCCTTCGGCAAACCCCAGCGTGGCGAAACCCCGCGCCGTCAAGGTTTTAATGGCCGAGTTGATCGTCTGTTTGCTATAGAACCATTCGCTTGTCAGACGACTCACAGCGACGCTGCCGCCCGCCGTGCTGATGTCGACGAGCATCCAATAGGCGCAGTCCGAAAGGCCGCAGGCGCGTGAGAACTCCGAATAGATATGATCGAGTCCATTGAGCATCCGGTCGAAATCGACCAGCGTAACCGCGCTATTCATCTATCCCACCATTCGATTGTCCGAATTTTGACCAATTTGTATTTCTAGATTAGTCCGAGTTTTGACTATCGTCAATAAGCTCGACATATATGGTCGGCTCTACATTGCATATCGATAGAAAAAGACCGCCGGCGCGGGGGCGGCGCCGGCGGTCACGCGAGAATAGCGATGTATTTGCCCGTTAGGCAGCGACGGCCTCGTAGACCGTTGCGCCCGCAAAGCTGTCGTGCAGGCTCTTGCCGCAGATCCAAGGCAGCTCGACGACCTCGCAGACCGTGTTGACCAGCTCGGAGCAATCAGTAAAGTGGCCCTTATCGTTGAGGGTCTCGCAATCCTGAACACGCCAATAGCCATCGGTGTGCGTGATGTAGTACTCGTGATCGTTGATCGACACGAAAGCGCGCGTCTTGGAACGCAGCAGCTTCAGAAATCCTTCGAAGTCAGTCTCGACGACATCTCCAGCCTGGAACATGATAGTTACCTCCTGGCCCAGCGCCACCACAGCGCATTGATAAACGTTGGTACCCCTTTAGTAAAACCTTTATCAATGGATATGCGCCCATGTTTTAGGCAAGTGGTAAAAAACCGCAGGGTAGACGGGATAAAACGTTTAACCATCTCATTAGCTTCTCACATTCTTGCCGCAGTTTTATGCAAGCCGACTTTTCCGATTGGTGACTATTGCTGTTTGGGCCCTCTGCGCGATTACGGCTACGGCACGACGGGTAAGAACGGAGTATCTGCAACGTCATCGCTAGGAGAACCCATGGAGACCATCGAAGCGCTCATCCATCGCCGTAGCTGCCGCAACTACAGCGATCGCCCCGTCGAGGCAGAAAAGCTCGCACGCATTATCGAGGCAGGCCAGTACGCGCCGAGCGGCATGGGACGTCAGCCGGTCACGTTCGTCGCCGTCACCGACCCCGCGACCGTCGAGCGTCTCTCGCAGCTCAACGCCCAAGTTATGGGCAGCGATGGCGATCCCTTCTACGGGGCCAAGACTGTTGTGGTAGTGCTCGTCGACCGCAGCGTGCCCACGCACCTGGAAGACGGCTCGCTCGCCATGGGCAACCTGCTTAACGCAGCCTATGCGCTGGGCGTCGATTCGTGCTGGATTCATCGCGCCCACGAGGTTTTCGATTCGCCCGAGGGCCTGGAGCTGCTGGCCAGCTGGGACCTGCCCGCCGACGGAAGCCTGCGCGGTGTGGGCAACTGCATTCTGGGCTACGCCGAGGACGTGCTTCCCGAGGCCAAGCCTCGCCGCGACAACGTCGTTTACGTCAGGTGATTAGTTCCGCCGTTCTAACGAACGGCGGACCCGCTGAAAGGCCCCGTCCCATATTTGCTGCCCCACTCGCAACTTATCTTGCCGATGGAGTTGTTGCCGTTTCGCTCGTCTGACTCGCATCGGCGTCGTCGCTTTGCCCGCCTTCGTCCTTTTGAGCATCGGCAATGGTGGCAGCAGCTGCGACCATACCGCGCTGGGGCGCCACACCCGTCTGGTCTTGTGCGCCCTCAACAAGCTCCGTGCCAGCATGCGCAAGTTCAGGCGATTTGAACATCGCGCCCAGACTCGCGCCGTCGCCGGCATATCCGAGCGCCGCGAGCGCGATGACGATTATCGCAACAACGACCGCGATCGGAACGTAGCGATGCCAGCCTGCGGGATTGAGGCCGCTACGGCGAGCAGCGCCACGGCTAATGTAGCCGAGCGTTCCATCGTGCTTGAGCTTTGAGCCCACCACGCGCCTTCGTCCCCACAACGAGGACTCGGCCTGCATTGCCAAGCGAGCGCTTGCCGAAGGATAGCCATATTTTGTGCGCTTGAACGAGCCGTCGAACCCCGAGGCGCTTTTGCCCCACGTCCGCGAAGTCGTACGCCGGCCGACCGGCGCCGCACTTCGCTTTGTTCGGTTCGTTTTTGAAGTCTCCGCCATACTCCCCCGCACGCCGTAACACAATCGAAACAATGCTTCTTTGGACTGTATCACACGCGCCGCACGCGGTCACGGCGCCTCGCTCAGCGGTCGTTGTCCTTCAGCAGGCGCCATAAAGTCGTGCGGCTTATACCGAGCACCTCTGCCGCACGTGTCCTGTTGCCGTGAAGGTGCTGCAGGACCAACCGTGCGACATCGCGCTCGGTATCGGCCAGGGGACGCAAGATGTACAAATCGCTTTCGAGCGCCGGGGCGCCAAAGGTCGCGGTCTTGATAACGTCCTCCTGGGCAAGCACCTCTTTCGCCACGGCGCGCTCCACCGTTCCAGCCCCCACTAATATATAGAGTCGTTCAGAGACTTCACGCAGCTGCAGGTAATTGCGGGGCCAACGGTACGCATCGAGCGTCTCTGCCGCGGCGGCGGACAACATGGGGGCACCCGTCTTAAACATATCTGCCAGATACTTCAGGTAGCACGCAGTCTTTTTCGACGCGCCGCCCTGCTCGGCAATCGCAGGCGCCACGCTCACTGCACATGCCAAGCGCTCGGTCACAAAGGCAGCCTGGTCGCTTTCGCCACCACCCGGCATATCGTTTGCCGTCAACACCACATGGCAACGAGTTGCGAGCGCCGTGTCGATCATTGCGGACACGAGCTCGCGCAGGCGCTGGGGCCCAACGGCATGCCAGCCGCTCACGCAAAGCGTCAGCCCCGTTTGGAATAGCGGCGATTCGGAACTTTTGAGCAGATGGCGCCAACCGCGATCCGTAAGCTCATCGAGCGCAACGGACACAAAGGGCTGATCGGCATAGGGTCCATCCAGGTACAGGCGTTTTGCAATCTGGTCCTGCCCCGCGCCCAGTTCACCCTCGAGCATAAGGGGCACCCCGCGTGCGTAGCTCTCCCGTACGGGGGCAGCGACCGCTGCCGCATCTTCGACGATGCCGTACGTGCTCGACTCGTAGCGAGCCTCGACTTCGTCGGCATTGAGCCACTCGATGCCCGCATGCGTCGCAGCGGCGCGCACCTCATGCGCCACGACCACCCAAAGCGCTCCGCGCTCCTTGGCCGTCGGGCGCACCGTCAAGCTCAACCGCACGCCCTCGTGGCCCATCACCAGGCGTGCCCCATCGCCCACGCGAGCGAGACGCTCGGAAACAAAAGCAGCGATATCCTGCTCGAGCGCCGCGTCACTCATAGTCGAGATTACAACGCCACCGCGCCCGTCGATTGCCAGCGCCGATGCTCCGGCTGCGGACAATGCCTCAATCAGAATCTGCAGCTTGGCATCGCTGTCCATGGTTCGCCCCGTCTCCAGCCGCGGCCCCATCTGAGACCCGGCATCTCAAGTGTTTCAAAATTGAACGATAATGTTCACCAAACACTATAGGGCCCGCGGTGCCTTCTTGCGAATATATGAATTGCCCCGCATCGCCATCCTGGCGGGGCGATAAGAGCTCTTCGGGACCTATCAACCTGCGGACAAGCCATACCCGCAAGAGCTCCTATCGCTCCACCGTGAGAATGCGCTCGCCAGCATGCAACACGCAAATAAGCTGCTTCTCTACCAGATTCCCAGCACGTGCTGCATTCCCAAACTCATGCACGCAATGCCAATCCAGCAGCAAAAGCCCAACGCGATAGGCTTTCCGCCCTTTTTGACCAGCTCGACGATATCGGTATTAAAGCCAATAGCCGCCATGGCCATCACAATAAAGAACTTCGACAGCTCCTTGATGGGCGCCGTAATGGACGCGGGAAGCTGAAGCACCGTGGTGATCACGCTCGCCAGCACAAAGAACAGCACGAACATGGGAAACGCTCGTTTAAGCGAGAACGTGCTTTTGGCGTCGCCGCCGGCCTTGCGCGCCAGATGCATCTGCCAGCATGCGAGAACCAACGTAATGGGAATAATGGCCAGCGTCCTGGTGAGCTTAACCACCGTGGCGCTCTCGAGCACATTGGCGCCGGGATGCATGCTGTCCCAGGCACTCGCCGCAGCCGTTACGGACGAGGTGTCGTTGATGGCGGTGCCGGCAAACAGGCCAAAGCCCTCGTTGGTCAGCCCGAGCATGCCGCCGAGCGTCGGAAACACGAGCGCCGCGATAACGTTAAACAGGAAGATGACCGAAATGGCTTGGGCAATCTCGCGATCATCAGCATCGATAACGGGCGCGGTCGCAGCGATGGCCGAACCGCCGCAAATCGACGAGCCCACACCCACAAGCGTCGCGATCTTGCCCGGCACGTTCATAACGCGGCAGAGCACAAAGGCGATGACAAGCGAGGTCGAGATCGTCGCCACGATAATCGGCAGCGACTGGGCGCCTTTGGACAGAATCTGCGAGAGGTTCATGCCAAAGCCAAGCAGGATAACCGCGTACTGCAAGACTTTTTTAGACGTATAGGTGACACCGGCGGCGAGCTGTTCGCGGCGATTCTTGGGAAAGACAAGCGCCAGAACCATGCCAAAGAGGATGGCAAATACCGGCCCACCGACCACCTCAATCTGTTTGCCAAACAACGTCGCGGGGATGGCGATGATCAGGCAGAACAAGACGCCCTTCCAGCGCTCGCGTACGATATTTGCCAGTTGCATATGGGATTCCTTCTTTCTATTTCACGTTTGCGACGGCTTATGATACGGCAACATTGGGCACAGCCCTGCGCAAATACAGACTAAGATGCCGCAATAGTTCTTGGGCAACAGCCGAATTACCCACCGCGGAGAGCTGATTCGCGGCATAATTAACAGCTGATATATGAGTGTGATAGAACGGTTGTGAGGCACTATGGAAGAATCGATGCACGTCGGCGAGCAGGAAACGAGCCTGCAGGACCAGTCCTACCACACCATTCGACGCAAAATCGTCTACCTGGACTACAAGCCGGGCGAAAAGTTGGGCGTCAAGCAGCTTTGCGACGACCTGGATATGGGGCGCACCCCTGTGCGCGAGGCGCTGGTGCGTCTGGCGCAAGAGGGCCTGGTGCGTACCGTGCCCCAAAGCGGCACCTACGTCTCACCCATCAACCTCACTCTTGCCGAAAGCGCCTGCTACATTCGCGAGCACCTGGAAAAGCAGGTGATTGTGGAGTGCTGCGCCCGTGCCACCTCGGCAGGCATCGAGCAGCTCGACAGAGCCATCGCGCTGCAGGAAAAGACCATGGCCGAGGAGGATCGCATCGGCTTCTTTTTAAGCGACAACCTCATGCACCGCATGATCTTTAGCATCGCGTGCCGCAGCACCGTGTGGTCGTGGCTCGAAGAGACCAATGCCGACCTGGAGCGCTTCCGCTGGTTGCGCGCCGCCACGCAGACGCTCGACAATCAGGAGATTGTTAACGAGCACAAGCAAATCCGCCGCGCCATCGCCGGCCGCGACCCCATCGAGGCGAGCTTTTTGGTCAGCAAGCACCTGCATATGATGTTCCGCAACCAGACCGAGGTCCTGGACCAATATCCCAAGTACTTCGAGACCAGCAAGCTCCGCTAACCTGCCAAAACCACCACAAAGGGGACAGGCACCTTTGTGGTGGTTTTTCCGCACAAAAAGGCCCGGCTCCGTCTGATGACGCGGAGTCGGGCCTTAGTTGTTGGGATGGCGGAACCAACTATTCCACGGTCACGCTCTTAGCGAGGTTGCGGGGCTGATCGACGTCGCAGCCGCGCAGGATGGCAACCTCGCGGGCGAGCAGCTGCAGCGGGACGCTCGCCGTGATGGGGCTGAACACGTCGCGGACGGCCGGCACGCGGATGATACAGTCGGCGATCTTGTTGATCTCCTCGTCGCCCTCGGTGGCAACGACGATGACCTTGGCACCGCGCGCCTTGCACTCCATAAGGTTCGACACGGTCTTGTCGTAGGTGGCACTCTTTGTGGCCACGGCGATGACGGGGAAGCCTGGATCGATCAGCGCGATGGGACCGTGCTTCATCTCGCCGGCAGCATACGCCTCGGCGTGCAGGTAGCTGACCTCCTTGAGCTTGAGTGCGCCCTCGTAGGAGATGGCAGCGCCCATACCGCGGCCCACGAACAGCGCCGACTGCGCGTCCTTGCACAGCAGGGCGGCCTCGTGCACGGCCTCGGTCTGGGTATCCAAAATCCACTGGATCTGCTCGGCCGTATCGGAAAGTTCGCGGAACAGCATGCGCGCCTGCTTGGTGGTCAGACGGTACTTAACCTGCGCCAGCAGCAGAGCAAGCAGCGTGAGACTCACAACCTGACCGATGAAGCTCTTGGTCGAGGCGACGGCGATCTCCTTGTTGGCCTTGGTATAGATGACGCCGTCGCTCTCGCGCGCCACGGGGCTGCCCACCACGTTGGTGATGCCAAAGACCTTGGCGCCCTTGATGCGCGCGTCGCGAATGGCGGCAAGGGTATCGGCCGTCTCGCCCGACTGGGACACGGCAACGACGAGCGTCGTCGGCGTGATGATGGGGTTGCGATAGCGGAACTCGCTTGCAGCCTCAACCTCGGTGGGAATGCGAGCCCAGCCCTCAATAAGGTTCTTTGCGATGAGTCCGGCGTGATAGCTGGTGCCGCAGGCGATCACGTAGACACGGTCGATGTCGTTGAGCTCCTCGAGGGACAGGCCCAGCTCATCGATGTCGAGCTCGCCGGCAGGCGTCATACGGCCAACCAGCGTGTCGCGCACGACGCGCGGCTGCTCGTGGATCTCCTTGAGCATAAAGTCGGGATAGCCGCCCTTTTCGGCCATGTCCAGATCCCAATCGATGTGGGTGACCTTGGGCACGATGACATTGCCGGCCTCGTCGGTGTACTCGACGCCCGCAGGCGTAAGCTTGGCAAACTGACCGTCTTCGAGCACCACGACATCGCGGGTGGCGTCGATGAGCGCGATGACGTCGGAGGCAACGTAGGAGCCGGTCTCGCCCACGCCGACCACGATCGGGGAATCCTTGCGGGCAACGGCGATCACGCCAGGCTCGTCGGCGCACACGGCGGCCAAGCCATAGGCGCCTACCACGTGGGTGCAAGCCTCGCGCACGGAGGCCATCAGGTCGTGCGTCTCGGCATAGGCCTCTTCGATCAGATGCGCGAAGACCTCCGTATCGGTCTCGCTCTTAAAGTGATGGCCGCGGCCCTCCAGCTCCTCGCGCAGTTCGGCGAAGTTCTCGATAATGCCGTTGTGGACGATGGCGATGCGACCGTCGCAGCTGGTGTGGGGATGAGCGTTAACGACGGAAGGCTTGCCGTGGGTAGCCCAACGGGTGTGACCGATACCGCAGGTTGCGTCGCTATCGATATTGGAAAGCTCGCTCTCCAGACCCGCAACCTTACCCACGCGGCGGATAACGTCGAGGTGCGCCGCGGCGCCCTCGCCCACCTCGAGCGCGACGCCCGAGGAGTCATAGCCGCGATACTCCATGCGCTTAAGGCCTGTGACCAGGATGTTCTTTGCAATATCAGAGCCGGTGTAGCCGACAATTCCGCACATAGGATAAATCCCTTCGCTCGCGTGACTGCAAGACGTCCACGCACAGGGGGCGCTGAGACGTATAACGTTCGAGTATTGTACTCACGCAAGCGCAGGCTGATATACCAGAAGTGGTATCTCAACTTAGATACCACCCGATGCACACACCCCACCGCCACAACGGTGACAGGCACCTTTGCGGTGGTTGGCACTCCCCTAGGGACGCAGGCGGCCTTCGAGCCGATTGCCCAGGGCCGTGAGCGCCATGACAATGACGTAGTAGACCACGGCCACCACTAAAAACGGTTCAAAGGCTCGATAGGTGAGCGCCTGCACGCTCTGGGCGGCGCGCATCATATCCATCAGGCCGATGGTTGCCACCAGCGAGGAGCTCTTGAGGACCGTGATCACTTCGTTGACCAGGGCGGGGGCAATCGAGCGCATCGCCTGCGGAACGATGATCTTGCGCATCATGGGAACATAGCGAAGCCCGATGGCCCGAGCGGCATCGTACTGCCCCCGGTCAACGCCCTCGATACCACCGCGCACCGTCTCGGACACCGTCGCTGAGCCGTTGAGCCCCAGCGTAATGGCACCGGCGGCAAACATCGAAATTTTGAAGCCCGTGAGCTGCGGCGTCGCAAAGTACACCAAAAAAAGTAACACGATGAGCGGCACGCCGCGAAAGATAGAGGTGTAGAAGTTGAGCACCGCACGCAATGGGCGACAGGGCAAAACCTTGAGCACGGCAATGAGAAAGCCCAGGACGAGTGCTATGGCCAGCGCGGCGGCCGTCACCTGACAGGTCACGACCAGGCCGCTCATAAACATCGGTATATATGGTTCTAGCAGTTCAAACTTCATCAGCATGCCCTTGGCGCGCGCCTCACCGGCTCGCTATTTTCCGGCAACCGTCGACGTACCGGAAGCGGAATAGTCGCCGTTCCACATGAAGTCGGCGCCCACATACTGCTTGATGCAGTCATCGATGGTGCCGTCCTCGAGCATCTCGCCGATGCACTCGTCAAGCGTCGCGACAAATCCGGCACCCTTCTTGGCCATCAGGCGGTACACGCCCACGTGATCGCTCGTCTCGGAGCGATCGAGCAGGCCCAGCACCAGGCCCTCATTCGCATCGCGCATGGACTGGCCCTCGGCGCCGTCACACAGGTAGGCATCGATGCGCCCGGCGAGCACCTCTTGCAGGCACTGGTCGCCACCGTCGTACGTGTGAATATCAGCATCGGGCATGACCTTGGCGATGAACTTGTTCTGCACGGTACCGGTGGTGCAGGCGATAGACTTGCCGGCGAGGTCCTCAACGCGCTTGACGGGATCGCCGCCGAGCGTGAGAACGCCCACAAGCGGCTGATAGTAGCCGCGCGTGAAGTCATAGGTCTGCTCGCGCTCTTCGTTGGAGCTCATCGCCATGGTAAAGGCCTTGTCATCGCTCTGCACCGATGCAAGCGTGGCGGCAAAGTCCTGCGGCTCAAAGTCGTAAGAAAAGCCCAGGCGCGAGGCCATCTCGTCGGCAATGGCGATATCCAGGCCGACAACCTTCTGCTTGCCGTCCGACTGCGTCTCCAGATAGCGATAGGGCGCAAAGGCATCGTCGCCCACAAAGGTGAGCTTGGCGCCCTTGATATCGTCGCCCGCAACCGCGGCAGAACCAGCGGCAGAGCCCTTGTCAGCGCCACTGCCAGCGCAACCGCTCGCCGCAACCATTGCAGCACCGGCGATCAAACCCAGGAAATCACGACGAGAAACAGCGCGAGTCATACCAAAGCCTTTCAATCTACGTTCAAAACGGCTTCCATTGTAGACACTCCACCGTTTAACGCGCAGCCCAGCCGCGCCAAAACCACCACAAAGGGGGACAGGCACCTTTGTGTGGTCTGGACTCCGGTGTTTGCCCAGATAAAACCTGTCAAAATAAACCTGCCCCTAATTGGTAGGTTTTGACACCCCGGGAACGGGCGATGCTACAATCTGACTCGTACTTGAAACGCATCAAAGGGGCCGCTATGGCAAAGGTAAAAATCAGCGACGTCGCGCGCGAGGCAGGAGTCTCGCTGGGCACGGTATCCAACGCGCTCAACCACCCCGAAAAGCTGCGCCCCGAGACCCTCAAGCTCATCAACGAGACCATCAATCGCCTTGGCTACCTGCCCAACCAAAGTGCTCGTCAGCTCGCGGGCGGCGCCACCAAGTCCTTTGGCCTGGTCCTCCCCCGTCTCGACCATGGCTTCTCGCTCCAAATTGCCAGCGGCGCCCATAACGAGGCCCGCAAGCACGGCTATGACCTGCTCATCGCCAACGCCGATAACGACAACATCCTCGAGGACCACTACCTGCGCTATTTTATGGGCACGCAGATGTCCGGCGTCATGGTTCAGCCTATGGCGTCCCCCGATTGGCACCCCGCAATGACCAAGATGCCCGTGCCGATCGTCCATCTGGACATCCACTGCTCCGAACCCGGTTACTACGTGGCCGCCGACAACGAGGCACAGGGGCGCATTATCGCCGAGCTCGCCATCACCCGCGGCGCGCGCCATATCACCGTTGTGGGCAGAGCGGCATTTATACAGCTCACCCTGCGCGTACTTGGCATTCATAAGGCCCTCGTCCTGCATCCCGATATCAAAATTGAGGTCATTGACGCCGGAGAATGGAATACCGCTGCCGATGGTTACAGCATCGGCGCTCAGATTGCCGAGCGCTCTACCGGCGAGCGTCCCGATTTTGTCATCGGCCTTACCGATGTATTGGCCTCGGGCGTTATCTCGGCGTTGACCGACAAAGGCATCTCCGTCCCCGAACAGGTTCGCGTGGCCGGCTGCGACGGCAACCCGCTTGCATGGAGCGGGTCGGTCCCCCTCACCACGGTGGCACCCCCGGGCTACGAGATTGGCCGCAAGGGTGTCCAGCTGCTCATGGAGCAAATCGAGAACAAGGCGCCGGCAAAAACCAAGCACATCCGCATTGGTTCCGCAGCGAGAACCGTTACTGCGGTCACAGCCGCCGAGGACATCAACCGTCAGGAACTCGTGCGGCCGTTCCTCTTGGAGCGCGCCAGTACCCAGGCGAGCAGCCAAGCCGAAGCCACCGCCATCAACCTCGGCGCGTATCTATAGCACGTCGGCCAGTATGCCAAAACGCCGCTCAAGCAAAAGAGGCCCGACCATTGCCGGACCTCTTTTGCTTGAGCGCAAAGACGGCCAATTGCTCGTTTCAGCTCCGCAATTGTCTAGCGCACGGCCTTGACCGCCGCCGTCAGATCGAACAACGTATCGAGCACGGCCTCGCAGCCATCCACCACGTCCTGCGGCAGCGGCACGATATCGGGAACGGCAAAGACATGGCAGCCGGCCGTGATGCCCGAGACGCAGCCGTTGCGCGAATCCTCGACCACGGCACATTCCTCGGGAGCGAAGCCCGCGCGCTCGCAGGCAAGCAGGTACATCTCAGGGTTGGGCTTGCCGTGCACGACGTCCTCGCCACAGGTCACCGTTTCAAACTTGTCAAAGAGGCCGACCATCTTAAGGTTGCGCTCCGCCGTAACGTGGCGCGACGACGTCGCAAGGCCCACGTGATAGCCCGCAGCCAGCAGCTCGTCTAGACACTCGGCGGCGCCGGCCTTAAGCTCCAGTTCGGTCTTGACTATCTCGTCGCGAATCTCCTTGTGGCGGACATAGATCGCCTCGGCGGTTTCGCGACTACCGTAATGTTCATCAAGGATGTCCATGACATCGGGCAGCGTGCGGCCGATAAACTGATGGATCAGAGCATCATCAATCGCGATCCCCAGCTCGGCAGCGCCCGCCTTCCATGCCTTGATGCCTAAACGCTCGGTATCGACCAGCGTTCCGTCCATGTCAAAAATAACAGCCTTGATCATATCGGTCCCCTCACCGGATTGCATTACTGCCACTCTACCGCACTTTACAAACTTGTATATAACGTATATAGCATATTGCACTTTCGTTACATAGGCAGAAGTCTCATGACAGGCAGCTCGGTAGGATTATAGTTTTCAACCGAGTACTCAATGGTAAGGATCGTTTCATGCTTTCAGACACTACTGCACCTGCAGAGGAGCTTCAGAACAAACTCGCGACGCTCGAGCAGTTGCTTTTGGCATACGGACGCGTCGCCATCGGCTTTTCCGGTGGCGTCGACAGCAGCTTTTTAGCCGCGGTCTGCGCCCGCATTATGCCTGCCAGCACGCTTCTCGTTCACCTCACCACGCCGCTCATCGGCACGCCCGAACAAACCTCGTTTGAGCGATCCGTTGACGGGCAAACCAATGAGGGGCCGCATTTTAAGCTCCCCGTGCTCAATCTTTCGGTCGATCAGCTGCAGCTCCCCCAAGTAGCCTGCAACGACGCCAATCGCTGCTACCACTGCAAGCAGGCCGGCTTTACCGCCATCGTCAACCACGCCAAGTCGCTGGGCTTTTCCACCGTCATCGATGGCAGCAATGCAAGCGATCGCGGTGACTACCGCCCTGGCATGCGCGCGGCAGAAGAGCTCGGTGTACGCTCCCCTCTTATGGAGGTCGGCTTTACCAAGGACGAAGAGCGCGAGCTGTTGCGTGCATGGGGCTATCCCGTTTGGAGCCTGCCGGCGGGAGCCTGCCTTGCCACCCGCGTCCCCACGGGCGAGGAGCTTACGCGCGATAAAGTCGATTTAATCCGCGCCTGCGAGGATTACCTGCACGATCTTGATCTGGCACAGGTACGCGCGCGTTTGATCTGCGGCTGCATGCATATCGAGGCCGCACCCGCAGATGTCGCCAAGATCGCTGCCCTCGGTGGCAACGCCGTCGATGCCGAGGGCAAAACCCCGCTGCCCGCCGTTATCGAGTCCGCGCTGCGCGAGCTGGGCTGCGGCCATATCTTCCCCGAGGTCACCCCCTACATCCACGGCAACATGAATCAGTAACCTGCCAAAAAGGGACAGGTTTGTTTTGGCAGGTTTTATCTTGGGAAAATATCGCGAGGCAGTCGCCCCTCTAGCACCCATCAAACTTCGAGAGACGGTAGAGGGGCAATTCGGCTGCATCTACTTCTTCCGATAGCGGCGGTTGCGGCTCGTCGACGAACCCATTACTTCGATGAGTCCTTTATCCGCCATTTTTGGCAGATGGTAGCGGACGGACGAAATTTTGACCCCCGATGCAACCGCTATTTCTCGCGCCGTCATATCCACTTCGGCGCTGAGAGCCTCCAGGATCCTATCCGCTGTCGAAGCTGACGATTCTCTGCTCATATCGATAATCTCAAACGTGTCTTTGCCACATTTTGACAGGACATGTTTATCGACAAGATCCCCGCAGATCAGGCGAATGTCATCCGAATCCCACTTCAGGGCCTCTCGTATTTTTTGAACATCGCATACGCACCCATGCTCCCGCATAAACATGAGCAATGTTTCCTCGCGATCCGTCAGCTCGGTGCCCACATGGCTCTGAATCCACGTGCGGTTTTCAGCAAGCTCCGCCCCGTGCCGGGAAAGCAGCACCGTAAACGAATCGGCCTTAACGATAAATTTCGGCCTTCCAAGCGAACGAGACTCCATCTCGCGAATCATAGCCGGGATACCAGATCCCTGGCTTTCTGCAACGGCCCCCTCGGCATGCTCTAACGGCGTCGCCCCCATTAGGCTCATGAGCTTTGGGTTTCGGCAGCGCGATTCCCCGTCTGCAAGATTGTCCACCGTCTTTCCGCCCCAAAGCCCACCGGGGTTTTTGATCTCTATTCTGTCTGGATAGATATCGACACTCACGGCCTGCCCCACAAACATGGGCGAATATTCTCGATGGATGCAGGCATTTGCCAAGGCCTCGCGCAAAACCTCCTGGGGAACTTCCCAATCCTCCCTTCTGCCAGCACCTTGCACTATCGCCGCTTTGCGCAAGTTCCGTCCAATCGCGGCAAGGGCATCTTCGATGCAAGCCGGAATCGGGCCATCGCACAACTGGCGGTCAATAAACCGGGGTTGCCCGGGTGCAGATTTTTCCACATCGGAATGGACAGCGACATCGATCATGAGTTTGGGATAGAACTGCTGGGGGTAAATTCCCGCCGACAGAAGCCCTGCGAGCTTCACCGCACCATCCTTTGTAGTGATATTGAGTCTGACCAGCTGCTTTTCCAGCGTATCGGCCCCGCGCAAAACGCGGGGGGTCTGCAGCCGGCGATTTGCGATAATAGACCGCACGACATCTGGATCCAAATCCTCGACCGTTGCCTCCGAAACCACCGTGCCGTCTGCATCGCTCGGAAGCAACGCACTCTGCAGCTCATATAGCTCAGCGGGTGACATCTTGATATCTTTATCATCCACGCGCTTGTAGCTACCGCTCTGTACGCCGCGCGCGCCGATATAGCAAGGCTTCGCTTTAAGCTCAAGTTCAAAGATACGCACCAGAAGCACCTGGAGCCCGTCGACCTCGCCTCGATCAAGCTCGTACCGCGGCGCATGGGCCACCACTGCTGCTGAGCCTCCGTCTCCGATACCCGAAACAAACTGATCGCGCACCCTATCGATAGCAAAGTTAGCCGAAGGAACAAATCCTTCGGCTTCGTTTAGGCCCAAAATAATGAGCCCACCCGCAGTGTTCGCAAAAGCGCTCACTGTCTCCCATACATCTGCGCTCAATTTATTCGTGCAGGCTTTAACTTCTACCGATGCGTCATCAGTCCCCCGCCTGCGAAGGCGCTCAACGATAAGGCCAAGAGGTTCATCCAGCAGCATTGGCATTCCGTCTCTCTAAAACGATAGATTTATCTCTCTAAAGTATAGTATATCTCCCTAACTTTAGAGAGATAAGCACCTTATTTTAGAGAGAAATTTAGAAAGATGTATCGAATTCACTGCTAGATTGCCTAATGTTATCTCTTTAACTGGCTTTCTCTTTAGAGAGACATTTAGAGAGACGAGCGCGACCTCTCTAATCATGGGCTCCTCTCTTTAAAGTGCGCACATCCCAACCGTACCTTAAGCTGCGGTGAAATAACTCACGATTAACCTGCCAATAAGGGACAGGTTTATTTTGGTAGGTTTTATCTGGGGAAACGCCGAGCCCCACAACAACAACCGCCACAGCTCCATATGAGGCAAATGAACCAGCGGCGTCTATCCCAAATCTTAAGTATTTGTTCGATAGAACGACCCTCGGCGGCTCCTGCTAGACTGGTAGACTCCCAACCGTCCATCAGGGAGCCTCAATGTCGCGCAAGTCCGCCTACAAGCAAGTACTTTCCATCGGCACCGCCGTGGTGCTGGGGTTTGCGCTGTTCACGGGGTCGCTCGACGGAGCACCCAAGCTGTTGTCGCCGCAATGCGATGAGCAGGCGGCGGCTCTGGCCGAAAAACAAAACGAGAGTCCCAGCCGTACCGACGACGAGGCAGACCTGGTTGCCCGACTCGAATCGGGATCAGCGAGCTCCTCGGACTCTCAAAATAGCCAAGACTCTGGCGATGGCTCCGAATCCACCGCGACCAACACCAACGACAACGTTGCCGAGGACAGCTCCACCGTCCCCATCGACGAGGTGGAAAACCCCGACCTCAACCGCGCCCGCGGTGTTTATCTCAGCAGCATTCCCGACTACGCCGGCAACCCCTACGTCGCCCTTCGCGCCGACAGCACGCACCCGCTAGGCACACCGTCATTCACGCTCGACGAGTATGAGCGTGCCACCGAAGAGGGCTGCTTTAAAAAATTCTCCAAGCTCGACAGCATGGGCCGCACTCGCAAGGCGCTCGCCTGCGTGGGCCCCGAATCGCTCGGTCAAGGCAAGCGCGGCGATATCTCGCGTATCCATCCTGCCGGTTGGCACCAGCAGCGCTACGACTTTATTCCAGGCCAGAGCCTCTACAACCGCTGCCACCTCATCGCCTGGTCGCTCTGCGGCGAAAACGCCAACCGCAAAAATCTCCTCACCGGCACGCGCTATCTCAACGAG